>NZ_JAUBTK010000019.1:15115-97789 GCF_036702455.1 Microcoleus sp. D2_18a_D3 | reverse complement strand
TGTCTGATACCCGTTAGTAGACGTTCCCTCTTTATCAATGCACTATTTGGTTATTTTGTCAATGCGTAAGTCCTAAACCAAATTTTTTCCTCAATCTTTTTTCAATAAGCTGCGATATTTGCAAAATATCTCGATCGTTGTGTATTATTGTCAATAGGCAGACTTTCTTGAGAGGGTCACTATGGCACTTTATACCGCGTCCTCATTCAAATCCGAACTCAATGACAAAGGCTGGCGGATGACTCCCCAACGGGAAACCATCTTGCACGTGTTTCAGAACCTCCCCAAAGGCAATCACCTGAGTGCGGAGGATTTGTACACTTTGTTAAAAAATCGCGGCGAAAACATTAGCTTGTCCACCATTTACCGAACTTTAAAGTTAATGGCAAGGATGAGCCTCCTCCGCGAACTCGAATTAGCAGAAGGTCACAAACACTATGAAATAAACCAGCCTTACCCGCATCACCACCACCACCTAGTCTGCGTTCAGTGCAACAGAACGATCGAATTTAACAACGATTCGATTTTGAAAATTGGCATGAAGCAAGCTGAAAAGTCTGGGTTGCACCTGCTAGACTGCCAGCTAACCATTCATACGGTGTGCCACGAAGCTTTGCGGATGGGATGGCCGTCTTTGGTTTCCAGCAATTGGTCTTGTCCGAGGTCGATCGCCCAGAACGGCAGCAGCGCCCCGGATTTAATCGAGTGACATTACACTATTTTCGCATTTCAAGTACGACTTGTTACAAGTTTTAACAAAAATCGGTAGCCCAAGTGCGATCAGAGTTACGCAGAAACCGGGTTTCTTAAGAAAAATACATCATTTCAGGAATGAGTCGGAAACAAGAAACCCGATTTCTTTGATGTAGCGTCCGCAAGCCTGGGGCTAAAAAGTTTGGCTCAACAAATCGTCGCTGCTGACCCCGTAACTGCGCTGAGCTCGATCGAGGGCGTCTCTCGTCGAAGCATCGAAAACTCCGCCGATGGGGCCTGTGTAAAAGCCGAGGTCTTGCAGCCGCCTTTGTAATTGCTGAATGCTCGATCGAGAGTTGAAACTGCTGCTAATTGGAACAGCAGGAACAGCTATCGGGCCAGCTAATCCGTTTTGGAGCGCAGCCAAAGTCGCCGGAGTGGCAATACCCGTCGCCGGTGACAAATTGCGTTCTTGCTGAAACGACAGCACCGCAAACTCGGTCTCGGCTCCAAATACTCCGTTCACCGGGCCGGGGTTTTTGCCCAGACTTCTGAGCGCAGACTGAAGTTGTCGGACAGCAGGCCCAGTATCGCCCCGTCGCAGACCAGCGGCGATTTGCTGCGGCACAGGCGCTGCGGCCTGCCTGTTGCCTTGCCCCAAAGCCGATCGAGTGCTGCGATCGACCCTTCCAGTCCCGAACAGCCCGCTATCTCTCTGAAAGCGGATCAAAGCTGCTTGAGTTGGTCGATCGAACCAACCGTGAATCTGGCTCCTGTAATAACCCAATTCTTGCAGCCGCCGCTGCACAAATTCTACTTGTCGGCCTCTGTCGCCCAACTCCAGAAAATCTCCCGAATTACTCTGTTGGTCATTTTCCTCAGTCAATGAGGTAATTTGAGCTGCTCTCATCTGGGCATCTATAGCAGTCAATGTAGCAGTGTCAGCGCAGCCGTCAGAAACCAGATTGTAATCTTGCTGAAAACGAGTCACAGCGTAGAGAGTGCGTTCGCGAAACTTGCCGTCAACGCCGCCTTCAAAATAGCCCAAAGCTTTTAATTGCCGCTGGATCAAGTCTACCGTCGCCCCTCTGTCCCCGAACCGCAGCCCCTTGCAACCGCCATTCCCTGAAATATCCCCCGGAAGAGTAACGGGGGGGACAGGCCGGGTGGAACCAAACAGCAAAGCTAAAGTTTGCCTATTGGCAATTCCAGTTACCCGCAGTCGATTAATTCGCTGGAAGTATCTAACCGCATTTTGAGTAACTTCGCGAAAACTCCCTGTGGGATGCGCGCTGAAGTAGCCTAGCTGCCTCAACCGGCGCTGGAGAGCAGAAACATCTGCACCCGCGTCTCCAAAACGCAGCTCCCGATAATTTGTATAAATAGTATTAAAAGGTCGATCGTCATCCCCGGCAAAACTGTTGAGTGCTATCACAGTAGCTCGATCGGGCCTACCAGTCAGCGACAGTTGATAGTCTCGCTGAAAGTTAGTCAGCGCTTGTTTTGTTACCGGGCCGAGTTGACCTGTCGATGATCTGGGAAAATAACCGAGTTCCCGCAACCTGTCTTGAACAGAGCGCAAATTTGGATATCCCGGATCTATTTGAGCAAAAGCCGAACCGGCTGCACTCAAAACCGACAGCATCAAAGCCAAAGACAGCAAACGGACGTAAGTCTGACTCGATAGGTTTTGCCACTTGGGCTCATCAAAAATTTTCGACTCTGCGGGTGCTTCGCAAACAAGAGCAAGTTCGAGGTAAGCAAGAGATTCCATAATTTTTTAGTGTGAAATTGTGGGTGGATTGTGTGAGCAAACTGCCAAAAATCATTTTTAGCACGCTTGGCTTGGATTCTATCAACGCTAAGTTCTACTGGGAAAGCGCGAAGCACCCGTTTTTCTAAAAAATTTACTGTCAAAAATAATTACAGGTAACACCCAAGATAGCATTGCTGCTTCTAGAGACGCGAGACTCAACAAAAAAGTTTGCAGGCATAGTCTTAGCCTTTAAGCCCGAAAGAGAATAAGTTCTGGGGTAGTGGTGGCTAATATTTTATCTGGCGGCCGCAGAAATTACCACAAGACTTGGGCGCAGGTTGTCCTCACCTTAATTTGTTGTCGGGTAAAGAGCCTGAAATCGCAGGTTTTTTGTTAAGAAACGCGGCTTCTTCATGTGGCGAGTGCGTCTGGGAAAGTACCGCTGATTAACCAAAAAACTAGCCACTAAAAATCCCCGCCCTATTTGCAACTTGCAAATAGGGCGGGGATTTTTTGATAAGTTGACTTTGTAGTGAAAAATCGACCCTCGCTTAAATTAAGCCGAACCGATCGCAAATTACAGCTACTCCCGCTGCAAAAATAGTAATTGCGATGGCTACCAGCGGGTTTTGCCCTCTGCTAACCGCAAAAGAGGTAACGACCCCAGCTCCCAAAGCTGCAGTAACAGCAGCAGTCGCCAAATCTCGATCGGGACGTTTGTCGTACATATTTTTTATTGTTGGTAGCTGTTAAGCAGAAAACTTACATCTTGTAATCCAAGCTACCACTCTTGCCTGTTCGGCGGTGACAACAGCCTTCGTTTTGCAACTAACCTTAAAATTTTGCTAATTTTCTTAACATACTCTCCTGAATAACATAAGTTAGGATTATGTATTTTCGAGTTTTTATGTTGGATTTTAGCTCTTAAAACCTTTTGTCCGCTGGGCTTTTATGTCAAATTCAGGATTTGGCAGGGGCGATCGCACCTGCAGTCTCAGCGCATCAAACTGCAATCTCAAATATCGTAAATAAATTTAACTTGACTTTTTGCAAAAAATGTGTTTATCGCTATGGGCAACAATAGACAGGAAAAAACCCGGCGTTGGTGAACAATTTTCACACTGCGATTGCTTCGCTGCCCTCAGAATGAGATGAGTATATTTTTTGTCTAAATCCTATTCGCCCTCAATTCTTTCAGTATTGCCGCCTTTGACCCAACCTTCGCGATTGCCATCCTCAATGCGAATTCGCTGCCACTCTTTGTCGGGGGACTCTTCCAAAACTACGACTCTTTCCTTGTAACCAACACCGCCAATGCGGTTCGAGTCTCGGCTACCTGTATCCCGGAGAATTAAGCCGATCGGCTGAGTTACCATCGCGCGGTAAGCTCCCGGTTCCAGCGGTTTGGGAGACGGGGCCTCGCTAGATGTAGAAACAGGGCTAGCCTGGGCTGTTGACTTCGGCGCAGCGCCCGCAACCTGAGTTGGTGTTTTGTCGTTGGGAAAAACAGGTTTTTCGGGCACAGTAGTTAGCTTAGCGGCAAAGTAAAGTGCAGCAGCCACGCTAGCACCTGCCATCAGGACGATCGCGAGCAGAAAACCCACTAAAAATTTGAAAACGCTATATACAGTGTTCATAAAACCGCAAATGAAGGAAGAAGGAAGTTCGGCAACGGATTCTGTAACGGATGTAACGGATGTAACGGATGTAAGGGATGTCAGGCAGAAGGAAGAAGGAAGAGGGGAGAGGGAAGAGGGTTGACTGTTGAGTGTTGACTGCTGAATGTTGAGTAAAATCTGGTAACTGCCAACTGCCAACTGACTACTGACTACTGACTACTGACTTCAAAAGCTTAACCCTGAATCCGGCGGCTCAGACTGCCGTATCTAGAAGCAAGGCGAGCTTTCCCAGCAGCGGCCCAATCTTGGAGAAACTGGATTTGTTCTTGAGCCGTTCTGGCTAACGGTACCATCTGACTAGCTGATTCTAAAATATCATCGGTGGTAAAGTCTCGATTTTGGCTAAAGCCAATGTGCATTGCTTCAATCAAAGTTTGCTCGATTTCGGCCCCTGAAAAATCGGGAGTTTCGTAAGCCAAGCGCTCTAAATCGTAATTTTTGATGCTGTGCGATCGCAACCGCAACAAATGTACCTCAAAAATCGCCCGCCGTTCCTCCTGGCTGGGCAAACCCACAAAAAATATTTCGTCAAACCTGCCTTTTCTGAGCATTTCTGGCGGCAAAGACTGGATGTTGTTGGCTGTTGCTACGACAAAAACCGGCGAAGTTTTTTCGGCTAACCAAGTGATAAAAGTCCCGAAGACGCGGCTGGTTGTGCCGGAATCGCCTTTACCGTCTAATCCCGAAAAAGCTTTGTCAATCTCGTCAATCCACAGCACGCAGGGGGCTAAAGCTTCCGCTAGCTGAATCATTTGTCTGGTGCGGGATTCAGATTCTCCGACTAATCCGGCAAACAAGCGCCCGACATCCAACCGCAGCAAAGGCAAATGCCAGTGGTGGGCGATCGCCTTTGCTGTTAAGGATTTTCCGGTTCCTTGAATTCCGACTAACAACAAACCTCTGGGATGCGGCAAACCGTATTGGCGGGCTCGATCGGAAAAAGCACCGCCACGCCGCAGCAGCCATTCTTTGAGATTGTCCAAACCGCCGATATCGGATATATTTTCGCGGGCTGGGTAAAAATCCAGAATTTGAGTTTGGCGAATTGTTTGGCGCTTTTCTTCTAAAATCAGTTCGGCGTCGTCGGAATGGAGTTCGCCTCTGGTGGCGATCGCCTTTGCCAAAACTCGGCGGATTCGTTCGATCGACAGCCCTTGACAGGAGCGCACCATTTCATCCAGCAAACGCCCTTCAATGGCTTGTCCGGTAGCCCCTAACAGTCTTTCTACCTCAATTTTTATTTCCGCTGCCGCAGGCAGGGGAAACTCCAAAACAGTCATCACTTCGCTGAGGTCTTCCGGGATCGAAATTAGAGGAGATACGATGACAATATTTTTGGGCACAGTTTTGAGGAGTCTCGCCAAATTCCGCAGCTTGCGGGAAATCGAGACATCTTCCAAAAACCGCTGAAAGTCGCGCAGAATAAAAATTGCCGGCGCGCTGGCGGGCAATTTTTCGAGAAATTCCAAAGCTTGCAGCGGGTTGCGCTTGCCAAAACCAACATCGTTGGGATTGCCTTGGTAGCCATCAACAAAATCCCAGATGTAGACGGCGCGAGAACCTTGTTTTTTGGCACTTTGGGCGATCGCCGATTCTACGCGCTCTTCTTCCCGTGTGGGAATGTAAATTAGGGGGTAGCGCGATCGCAGCAGTAATTCAAACTCGTCGCTAAAAATAGTCATTAGTCAGTTGTCAGTGGTTAGTTGTTAGTTGTCAGTGGTTATTTCTTATTTGTTATTTCTTATTTGTTATTAGCTAATGCCAACTGCCAACTGCCAACTGCCAACTGCCAACTGCCAACTGACTAAGGCAATTGCCGTTTAAGTGCTTCCAGAGAGGCCCAGCGACTGTCTGAGACTGTTTCGGAGCTTTCTGTATTTGCAGCATCATCACTTAAAGAAATTCCCGGACATTCAGTATCGCATATCTGTTTATGTGGCAGTTCCAAGCACATTTGCTCGTATACCCAATCGCCCGGAGAGAAATAGCCACCGGGGGACAAATTTTCCACCAAATCTTCTAAAGCAACTTCTATTTCTGCTGAACTGGAATCTGTTTGATTTGGTGTTTCTTCGAGCCAGATTAGTTCCGATGAGTTGAGTGCCAAACGATGATTGTATTGTTTCAAGCATCTGTGGCAGGTGAGAGTAACTATTGTTTCTGCTTTTGCCTTCACCTCAAGATAATTCCCTTGGTGAGTCACTTGCAGTCGCCCTCGCACCGGAGTAAGAGTTTCTAAATCGGGGATAAATTCTTCAAAATCAATGACCTCTTTCCGCTCAGTTTTTGTGAGTAGATGAGGGATATAAATTGTCTCCATAATCTTTTGCCTTCCTACTTCTTGAATTCAAAGGTCAAAAGGAATAGTTAATTTTTAACTTCTTCCTTCTTCCTTCTTCCTTCTTCCTGATTTACCGTCAGCGCAGTCGCACTACCAAACGCCGATCGGGTTCTTGTCCTTGACTGTAAGTTTCTATATCCTCACATTCGCTCAAAAAGCTGTGGACTTGACGGCGTTCTGCCGAAGACAGCGATTTTATTTCAACTTCAACTCCCGTCGATCGCGCTTGATCTGCTGCGTACTCTGCCATCGATCGCAATTCCTCTTGGCGGCGGATGCGATAGCCATTTAGTTCAACTGTATAAGGAATTGACTCCTCTACTTCCTGACCTATATTCTGAACCGTGTTGCAGAGGTACTGAATGGCATCTATTACATTACCGTTTTGCCCGACTAAGATTGCAACTTGTTCGGGAGTCAGATTGCTTTCATCTATTGTCATCCAATAGCAATCTTTTTGTTGTTCGCATACCACTTTTGAAGGAATTGCGGACAGTTGTAGCAATTCTTCTAACCATGCCTGTCCGCGCTGCATTTGAGAGTCTTTCATTGTTGTTAAAGTCAAGCCTTTTTCTTAGAACGCTTGGGCTCAAATGGAAGTGCATCTAATCCTTGTTCTTTTTGGGTTTTTGCCTCTGCTTCGTCCACTATTTTTTGCAGGTTTTCCGGCAGCGGTTCTCGCGACAAAATGAACGACTGAACAGTTTGGAAGATGTTAGCAATCAGCATATACATCAACACGCCGGCCGGCAGCGGGAAGAACAAAAACATCCCTGAAAATATGACTGGCGTCAGTTTGTTGACTGTAGCCTGTTGGGGGTTGTCGTTTGGCCCTTGTGCTTGTCCTGAAAGGATTTGGTTGATATACAAACTGATGCCGAAGCCCAGGATCATTACCAAAATATCCCAGTGGATTGTACCGTCTGAGTCGATCGCGCCAACGCGACCTAGAGCTTCAATAAACAGGAATCCTTTGTTACTAGCCAATCCGGGGATTGTGCCTTGAACTGTGGCTTCACCGGGCGCTAATGCCGTGATGTTGCCCTGTTCATCTACCTTGATCAGATCTTCGCCTTTGATGACTTTCCAGCCCGGTTCAAAGTCGATTTCGCTTTTATTTTCGGCCGCTAAAACTTTGAGAGGTTTGCCCTCTGGGGTTTGAAAATTAATCTTGGTTGTGTCGCCGACTGCGATTTTGTCGCCGCCTGGAATTACCCCCACAACAGGAGCATGAAAAGTACCTGTGACGTAAATATTTTGTGGCGGTGTAGCAAAAGCTTGCGGTTGAACAGTTTCGATTTGTTCTTTTGGCAAAACTTGAACGTTGACGCTGTAATTTATGTCAGAAAACGGCGAACCCCGGAGCGTTGCAAACAGTGCAAACAGCACTGGCATTTGCAGCACCAACGGGAAGCATCCTGCTAGAGGATTACCAAATTCTTTGTATACTTTGCTCATTTCCTCCTGCTGTTTTGCAGGATTGTCTTTATAGAGTTTTTGAATTTGATCTACTCGCTCTTTCATCAATGGCTGCGCTACTTTCATGCGCCGCATATTGCGAAGAGAGCCTGCATTGAGAGGATAAAGAGCAAAGCGAATCACAAGCGTCAGAGCTACGATCGCTAAACCGTAGCTTGGCACGATCCCGTAGAAAAAATCTAGGATCGGGAGCATGAGGTTGTTGGAGAGAAACGAGATACCGAAATCCATTCGCTTTGAGTTAATTTAGGTGCTCTATGTTTGCTGTTGAGAACTATTTTTACCCGCTGAAGGCGAGCCGCCTCAATTTTTAGGGTTTTGTCTCTATCTTAGGACATTGCCCGTCGATCGACCGCCCGGTCTGCGGGTTTGTTGTAATGAGTTTGCCAATACTCGCACTCACTTTACCCTGATTTGAGGGCGAAGCGGTTCGGTTATTTAGCTTGGGCCGCGTTTGCTTTTTGAGCGGCTGCGGGCAGTTTTTCGTTAATGTAGTCATACATTGCTCGAAATTTCGGCATAGCTCTGAGTTCCAAGCGGCTGCCATTTTTCATGGTGAGCACCATGTCTCCGTAAGTCCCGAAACCGCGAGGTACTGTGACGATTTTGACTATATCTGAGTAGATAACGTCTGTCTGTTCGCCCCCCATCCAACCGCTAGTTACGGACACTCGGCGGCTCGTGATCCGATACCGCAGCCACAGAGCCCGGACAATTGCTCCTACTGCTAGGGGGATTCCCACCACAGTCAGCCCCAGGAGTAAATTGAGGATCAAGTCTCCGGGCGCGGGGCCGCCTTCATAATATACTTCCTCTCGAATTCCCATCTAGTACCTCGGCTTCTACCAACAACTGCTCTAATTCTTGCAGAATTTCTGCATAATTGCACTCTTGTGCGATCGGACGCACGACAATTACTAAATCCCACCCGAATTTTAATCGGGGCAATAGCTGTCGCAAAGCTGCCCGAATCTGACGCTTAATCCGGTTGCGGACTACAGCGCGTTTGCTGACTTTCAGGCTGATGGAAATGCCTGTGCGAGTTGGCTGCAAGGATTTTTCGGCTGTCGGTTTCGCAAAGTCGGCGCTTTTTGGTTTACGCAGAGCTCTTAAGCTGAAATGGGCCGAGTTACGGCGCATTCCCTTGCGGTATACGGCGCTGAAGTCTTTTCGGTGTTTAAGTCGGTTTGTATCGGGCAACATGGCGTAGGGCGATCGTTGAGGCCTCTCAACCTTGATGCAGTGCTAGACTGCGAGGCGGTGGCGACCTTTGCTGCGGCGAGCTTTGATTACCAATCGACCGGTTGCGGTACGCATTCTGGCGCGAAAACCGGATGTTCTTTTTCTTTTACGGCTGGTTCCGTGCAGGGTTTGCTGTGTCATTTTGATTTCTCCCGGCTTGTTACTTTACTTTTGATTAATATTCACAATCTTCTAGTTTACCATAGAAGGGTTTTCTTGGCAATTATATTTTTTACAGTTGAGATGTAATCAGAGTAAGAGTGAAGTTGCGGTATTTTTGTATTATATTAAGTATTATACCGAAACTGCGATACAATTCTAAGTTAGACAGACAAAACCATCTTCTACTTAAAGTATGTGTATTCCTATTTGCTTTTGCCTTAGATAGCGGTTTAGTTAAAATTGGGAAAAAAGCTCCATTACAGTAATGACAAAGTTACCTAGACGTACAAACTCTCAGAGAATTGGTGGAAGTGCTGCTGACCTTCTTAATTCAGTTTTCACTAATTTTTGTATTGTTATTCCTGTTCCACAAGATCGGGATATGGGGATTGATTTCATTTGTGAGATTATGCAAGGAGAGTACCCAACTGGAAAGTTATTTAACGTTCAATGCAAAGGTACAGAAGAGTCTGATTTTAAAGGCGATTCAATTCGAGTTCCTATTGCAGTAACGACTCTTAATTATTGGTTAATTCAGCCCAATCCAACATTTTTAGTTGTAGTTGATCGTCAAAATTACAATTTCTATTGGTCTTTCCCAAAGGATTTTCTTAGCTCGCATAATAAAAACTGGCAAGAACAACAAACGGTTTCGATTCCAGTTCCTCTTCAAAATCGTTTTGAGCAAGATGTAGATGCACTGCCTGCTCAATTAGTATCAATAGTTAATATGCAAGCTTCAGCTACTCCTCGGCAGGGCGATTATCTTGGAACATTGACGCTGGAATTTGACAGGTCATCCTTGCCAGAGAGAATGACTATCAAAGGATTAATGCATTACTACTTAGAAGGTAGTCGAATCGCTAATGCCAAGTGTGGATATGGAAGCCCTGGTTCTACAGTTACAGTCTATGCACAAACATTGGGTGGTGAAGGATATAGTAAGGAAGTTAAAGCTATAGCTTGGGGTGAGTTAAAAGGAGGAGATGCTATCCTACTGCAAATGCCAGTTGAAAGAAATTATATTCTTAGTCATGAAACCTTTGAAAAAATATGTTATTTACTAAGCCTTGACTTTACTAATTGCGAGCTACACAAAAATCTCATGTCACGCGGAGGTTATCCTGGGGGAAGCATTTCAGTAATAGTAGACGGAAGGCCTATTTCAGCAATAGCTTGGTATGAAATACCATGCGGTAAATTAAATCTTTTCAAGGTGGATGGGCAGTGGTATGCCATTAGCCTTGTGGCTAGTAAAACAGTTTCTACGGAAACAAGGGAAAGGAGGAGCGGTAGTTATCTGCATCCAGATCCGAGAAGAGATATACTTTGGCACTATTTTGATTTGTTGGGAGGTAAATACTCTTTACCCTTGAAGTTTCAAAACACGCTTTAAGTTTGACTAGCTGGTGAACGAGATTTCGGTTTCGTTTTCACTACCATATCCCTAACTTTCCAAGATGATATTGCAAGGGCGATCGCCCTTAACCGAAAAAAATCAAATCCCCGACTTCTAAACTCATCCGTGTATCCGTGTCAACATCCGTGTCGTGCCTTCCCTTCTTTCAGTTCAAGATTTATCGTCGAGCATGATGTAGTTGCTCAAAAAAGTTCGATGGAGTTCACCATGATTCGACCAACCACACCCAATGACACGGCGGCGCCGATCGCCCTGGCAGACGCCACCGGCCTGTTCGATCCCAACCAACTCGATGAAGTTGGCGAAATGCTGGCTGACTAATTCGGTGGCAACAGCGGCAGCCATCGCTTTTGGATCACCGACGACGCCAGAGTGTCTCAGCCAAATGCGCCAAATGCGCGTCTCTCTCTCGCGGCGGACTAGGCCTCTTCCTTCCATGCGATCGCGCCTGTCAGCCTCCCGCCTACCTGTTGCAGTTTGTCGCCAATGCTGGAAGTCGGCAAACCGTCTTCTTGCCACAAGCCCAAAGGGTGCAAGTCGGTTATTTGGCGATCGAATGCTACGCTAAAAGCGGGAATCCGCCCTCTGCCGGATATGTTAACAATTCTTATTGTTCTTAAACTAGAAAGAGTAAATCTAGTTCGCGATCGGAATTTATGTTGCTTCCACCCGACCAACGCACAAAGTTAGACGACACCGACGACAATTTGTTCTATTCCGCTCCCCGCTATGTGACTCACGTAGACGATGGATTCATTCAGCAACTCACGGATTTGTATCGGGAACGGCTGAAACCGAATACTCGGATTTTTGATATGATGAGCAGTTGGGTTTCTCACTTGCCTGACGAGATGCAATTTGCCCATGTGGAAGGGCACGGCATGAATGAAGACGAGTTGGCAAAGAATCGCAGACTGAATCATTATTTCGTGCAGAATTTGAACGCCAATCCCAAATTGCCACTGCCGGATGCAGAGTTTGATGCGGTTGTCAACTGCGTTTCGGTACAGTATTTGCAGCACCCGGATGCGGTTTTTGCCGAGATTCACCGGATTTTAAAGCCTGGTGGCGTAGCAATTATGAGCTTTTCCAACCGGATGTTTTATCAAAAGGCGATCGCGGCTTGGCGGGAAGGTTCGGAGGGCGATCGGGTAGAATTAGTCAAGGGTTACTTTGATTCTGTTAAAGGAGCGAATATACCCGGATTTAGCAAGCCGGAAGTAATTGTTCGCAAGCCTAACTTGCCGAGTTTTATGCAAATGCTGCGAATACCAAGCGGCGATCCATTTTATGCGGTAGTTGCTTACCGCCAAAGTTAGGCTCTTGAGGTTGAGGTTTCGCGGGCTTGCGACCAAATCTAAAGTGTGGATGGGGGCAGGTTAAATGCCTGCTCTCAAAAAAGCAATAGGGCTTGACATTTTTTAGCAAATATGAAAGAGTATATCCACCATCCTATTAAACCTAAAAAAAGTGATGCGACTTAGAGAAAAATTAGAGCAAATCAAAGAAAACAAATATGTCAGAATTTTTGTAATAAATTTGATTTTGCTGGTTCTCCTTACGAAACTTGACATTCAATCTAGTGCCGACGCTTCAAGGATGGCTACAGTTAAATCTTTGGTAGAATATCAGAGTTTTACGATCGATAATTCTCAATTTGATAATTCTCGATTCTTTACTGTTGATAAGTATTTTTACAACAACCACTTCTATTCAGACAAACCGCCACTCCCAGCCCTTATGGGAGCTGCGGTTTACTTTCTACTAAAAAACGTAATCGCTATTAATTTCTCAAACCATTTTGCATTGACTTATTATTTAATAACACTCTTATCAGTCGGAGTTTTTTCTTGTATAGGTTTAGTTTATTTCCACAAAATTTTGTTAAAAATATTTAAAACAGATGAGAGTTGGGCTAACCTAACAACGTTTTTGGCGGGGAGTGCAACTTTAATTTTACCCTATTCAGTTGCATTAAATAACCACATTCTGGGTGCAGTATTTATTATAGTCAGCTTTTACTATTTCTTGAAATCGGCTGAATCCAGGGATATAAATAGTATTATACTGTGCGGGGTTTGGGTATCAATGGCGGGAAGTATTGATATCACCTGCTTTTTATTTATCCCATTTTATTTGGTATTTTTGTTAACCAAATCAATCAAAATGGCCGGATTATTTTTCCTTTCATGTATCCCTTTAATTATCAGCTATTTGAGTTTAAATATGTATCTCTCCGGCAGCATAGTTCCGCCAGCAATGAATGCAGCATTGTGGGAGTATCCCGGGTCTATCTTTAGCAAGCAAAATTTGTCGGGAGTAGCTACACACAAGAGCTTTTTACGTGCGCTTAGGTATGCCTTTACTTTGTATTTAGGCAATAGAGGATTTTTCTCGCACACTCCTCTAATGTTCTTCTCAGTTATGGGTATTCTGGCATTTTTTAGACAAAAAAATTGGTCGTACAAAACGCCATACCTATACGGCATTTCTGCCTCTGTAGCTTTCATGCTACTTTATACATTACGGACTGTTGATTATGGTGGCTATTCCTATGGAGTGAGGTGGTTTGTCACTCCTCTGTTTATATTGTGTTTGCCACTAAGCCACATAGGACACCAAGTTAGAAGTTCGCGGTTGCTGAAAAACTTTTTTGTAGTTATTGCTTGTATGTCGATCGCAATATCTCTGGCGGGTACTTATAATCCCTATCCCAACGATTCTACGGTGGTAGCCTCCCTTCCCGGCGGTTACACTTCAAAATATACATTCCTTATAAATGTCAAGAATATCATATATGATTCTTCAGCTATGTACAAGTTATGCTTAATCATCAGCGCTGTAGCGATATATTTTTTGTTCTACAGGCTTTTGCAAAAACTCCAGCAAAATCCAAATACATCTTCCTAAAATGCAGGGGAACGGCAACGTTTGAATTCTGATGTTATCTTTGATTTTTTAGTTTTTTACCGTAGAGATCACACACAGGGATTGAGCAACCTATTTGGAAATAAAATAGAATTCAACGCAGCGATCCAACGCTCGCCTTTGACTGATAATCTGTTTCTACTAACTGCTGAGATTCCTTCACCGGGTACTTCCAGACGGCTTCCCTCATCTCAGATATGGATTTATTCAAAACATAAAATCAGTAATAATAAACTAGGGTAACACCTTGATATGAAACCATATCACCAAATAGCGATCGACGAATGCGGCGAACCTTTAGTCCCAATTCCAACAGAACATTTTGTCTTTGAAATGCCGCACCCTTATCAAAAGTTGGGTGCACCCTATCACAACAGCAAAGCAGATTCCCCTTACTATTTGCGGCAAGGAGTTGTAGATAGTTTAATCGCCGCTCAAACCCAGCTACAGCAAAATTATCAAAATTGGAAAATTCTGATATTTGACGCTTATCGGCCAGTGGAAGTCCAGCAATTTATGGTAGATTATACTTTTAATCAAATTGCCCTAGCTCAAGGCTGCGAATTTCCGGTTTCCGAAGACAAACGCCAAGTGATTATAGAACACGTATATCAATTTTGGGCAGTACCGAGCCTCGATCGCGCGACGCCTCCCCCTCACAGTACAGGTGCAGCTTTAGATATAACTTTAGTGGATGAAAATAATCGGCAAATTGATATGGGTTCTCCGATTGATGAAATATCAGAACGTTCTTATCCCGATTATTTTTGTAATAGCAAGGAGCCGCAAAAACAGGAATATCACCGCCGCCGGAAAATATTAAAAGATGCGATGATAGGTGCGGGTTTTCAGCAACATCCTAACGAATGGTGGCATTTTTGTCTGGGCGATCAGATGTGGGCTTGGTTGACCAATCAAAACAATAATGGTAGTCAATTTTTGGCCCGATACGGTCGCTATTAAAAGGGTACGCAATTAAATCGGGACTGGCGCACTCACAACCTTAAGAAAGGGGTTTTGTGACAAAAAACCTCAGCTTTTAACTGCTTCCTGTGGCAATAAACCTGGTTTCTGACACTCTGTGCCTCCAAGAATATAAAAGTTTGAGCAAAATAAATCATTTGTATCAGGATACACGGCAACTATTGCCAGCGGGGTAGCGGTGGTTTAAAATCAACGAGAGCGAACAAGTGCAGGCAAATCGAGCCAGCAATGCAAACCCTACAGGATAACTCAGAGTTCACCCAATGAAAGCACTCATCCTCTCTGGCGGCAAAGGAACACGCTTGCGTCCCCTCACCTATACGGGTGCTAAGCAGTTGGTTCCTGTAGCAAATAAGCCGATACTGTGGTACGGAATTGAAGGAATTGTGGCGGCTGGGATTACGGATATTGGGATTATTATTAGTCCCGAAACCGGGGAAGAGGTGAAGACGAAAACAGGAGATGGATCTCGCTTCGGGGCAAAAATTACTTATATCTTGCAAGAAAAGCCGGCGGGACTCGCTCATGCGGTAAAAGTGGCCCGACCATTTTTGGGCGATTCTCCGTTTATTATGTATTTAGGAGATAACTTAATTCAGAATCAGTTAGATCCGTTTTTAGAGATTTTTAACAAGCAGAAACTAGACGCTCTGATTTTGCTGCGTCCCGTTCCCAATCCCTCTGCATTCGGTGTGGCAAAAGTTGATGAGAAAGGCAGAGTTTTGGAGTTAGTAGAAAAACCACAAGATCCGCCATCGAATTTAGCACTGGTGGGAATTTACTTTTTTGCTCCTACTATTCACGAGGCGATCGATCAAATTCAACCCTCGGCCCGCGGCGAACTGGAAATTACAGACGCTATTCAACAGCTCATGAATCAGGAAAAACAGGTAGAAGCCTGCAATTTAGAGGGCTGGTGGCTGGATACGGGTAAAAAAGACGATTTGCTGAGTGCAAACCAAATCATTTTAGATAGCCGGATCGTAGCTTCAACTGAATTAAAAGTAGACGCGAAAAGTCAAATTATCGGACGAGTGCAAATAGGCGAAGGAACGGAAATTATTAATTCTACAGTTCGCGGGCCAGTGGTAATTGGGGAAAATTGCCGCATTGAAAACTGCTTTATCGGGCCTTACAGCAGTATTGCCGATCGCGTGACGATGATTGATGCTGATATCGAACACAGTGTAATATTACAAGGGGCGAAAATACTTGGCATTCACCAGCGAATTGTTGACAGCGTGATCGGGCAACGAGCTCAACTCACAAATGCGCCCGCTCGTCCAAAAGCTCTGCGGTTTCTGATTGGTGATGACAGTCAAATTGAGTTAACTTAAATTGAGATATTGCCAATATCGGAAGCAATAATCCTGATTTAACAAGAGATAAATGTTCTTGTGGGGAGTAGGGGGTTGGGCATCCTGCCCGCCCTTGAACAGGCTTTCCGGCCTGTTCCACAATTAATTACAATCAGGGAAACAGGAAAGATGCCTGTTCACAATTAGTTACAATGATGGAAACAGCAAAGATGCCTGTTCCATAATAAGTCATAGTAAGTTATTTAAAGGAGAGGAAAGTTTGCAGTACGAAGAAATACCAACTCAACAGATAATACATAAATTGCGACAAACTTTGGAGCCGCAAATTGGTATTGCTCCGCCCCTGTTGGGAATAGAAAATAGTACGATCGCCCAAAACGAAGATGACGAAGATATCGCCCTTTTAAAGGCAGGTTTCGACATTTATAACATCCCCATTACCTCTTACCAAAGGCGACTCGGTGCCGCAGTCATCGTCGTTAGGAAAATAGTCAGAAAATTGCTCAGACCGGTACTCGAACGACAAGTAATTTACAATTTTGCTAATACCCGCGTCGTGCATACATTAAGCACACAATTGCAACAATTGCAAGAAAATCAACAAACTCTCTTTGAAAAAATTGAATCGGAATTCAGCAGCGAATATCCCGAAGTTACAGCACAGCTTGAGACTCAACAAAGAGCGATCGCAACTTTTCAGTCTGAAATAGAGCAAATTAAAGCAGTGCAGCAGCAACATACTGCTATTTTAGAGAAGATTACCGCTCAATTGCTCGATCGACAACCATAAAGCATCAAAGATGACCCAAAATAATTTGGTCGCAACCCCCCGATTCAGTCGCGAGAGCAATGCTTCAATGCTTCAATCACAAATAGAAAATTATTCAATTCTTCAATCGAAAATCATAAATACCCAATCGAAAAATCCTCAATCCTTCAAATTTTCAATTCTTCAAATTTTCAATTCTTCAATCCCAAATCGAAAATGGAAAATTCTTCAATCCTTCAATTCCTCAATCTAAAATCTAAAATCTAAAATCTAAAATCGAATGACTGCACTGCCCATATGCTCCTTAATTATAGTCAACTATAACGGTCTGCGCCACACGAAAGATTGCTTAAAATCTCTACAAAAACTTGCGTATCCCGAATCGCAACTAGATTTAATTGTAATTGATAATTGTTCTCAAGACGATTCCGTTAATTTCCTGCGCGAACTATTTCCCAAAGTTCGTATTTTTGTCAATACTGCCAACAACTTTGCTAAAGCCCTCAACCTCGGCATCAGCGAAGCAAAAGGGCAATATATCGGCTTTCTAAATAACGATGCTACCCTTGACAGTCGCTGGTTAGAGATTCTTGTAAAACGGCTAGAAACTAATAAAGAACTAGGTGCGACTAGCGGCAAATTGTTGTTTAAAGACGGGCGAATTAACAGCGCTGGTATTCAGCAATTACCTAATTTTTATTGGCAAGATGTCGGCTTTGGCGAAAAAGATGCGGGACAGTACGATACAGAACGGGAAGTCGAAGGGCTGTGTTGGGCAGCGGTGCTTTTCCGCAGAGAATGTCTCGAAGATGTGGGGCCGATAGATGAAGATTTTGTGATGTACTTTGAGGATGTAGAGTTTGCCAAACGCTGCCACAAACGCGGTTGGAAAATGCTTTATACTCCCGCCGCCATCGCCCATCACGAATATCGGGGATCGAGTAAAGGAAGCAAACTTACCGAGTATTTCTGCAACCGCAATCGTTTTTTGTATTTGGCCAAACATGAACCGTTGCAATTAGTCAAAGGAATTCATACTTCTGATTTTTTTACTAACAAGCAGTACGATTTGCTGTTCGAGAGTTTATTTGTAGCGATTAAAAAACTTCTAGATTATCAGAAACCAGAAATCATCGAAACTGTATTGCCACAGTTGTCGGAAAAGTTGGCGGTGATTTACAGTCGCCTGAAGATCGATCGCATTTTGTCTCGATTGCAGGTGGTTCGGGGCGATCGCAAAATGTCGATCGGCATTTACGATCACGGACTGCATTTTATTGGTGGCGGTCAAAAATACGTCGCTACCCTCGCATCCCTGCTGCAAAATGAATTTGACATTACTTTTATCGCCAACAAACCAGTTGCTGTTTCCGACTTAGAATCGTGGTACGGACTCAACCTTTCAGGATGCAAAATTAAAATTATGCCCTTGGCGTTTTACGAGAAACGCGGAATGCAGTGCATCGATTCCAGCATCATCGTGGAAGATATGGAAAATCCCTTTGATGAAATTGCCAGAGAAAGCAAAAACTACGATATTTTTATCAACGCGAACCAACTGGAAAAAGTTAAACCACTGTCGCCAATTTCAGTATTTTTCTGCCACTTTCCCAATACCTTCCGCAACCGTCACTTTGCTGTCGATGATTACACTTTCATTATTGCCAACAGTCAATTTACCGTCAAGTGGTTGGAAAAACGCTGGAACCTACAGCCAACTTTTCTGCTTTATCCGCCCGTGGAAATGGCAACAGTTAAAGTGCCGAAAGAAAACATAATTTTGGCGGTGGGACAGTTTGAAGCTGGGGGAACAAAAAAGCAAATTGAACTAATTAAAGCTTTCCGCAGTTTGCTAGCGGATTATCCCGAAGATTTTCAAGGATGGCGACTAATTTTAGTTGGCAGCAGCATTCCGAAAAATCCTTATTTAAAGACTGTTCAGAATTTATTGAAGCAAGATTCAAGGGCGATCGAGCTAAAAGTCAATGTTGACTTCGATGAGGTAAAATCGCTTTATGCTAGAGCAAGCCTATTTTGGCACGGCTGCGGTTTGGGTGAAGTCAATCCTCAAAGATTTGAGCATTTCGGGATGGCGACTGTGGAAGCAATGCACAACAGTTGTGCTCCGATTGTTTTCAACGGTGGCGGCCAACCGGAAATTGTGGAACATGGGCGATCGGGCTTTGTGTTCAATACCGTTGAGGAACTGTGCCAGCATTCACATCAACTAATTGTTAATCCCGATTTGCTAGCAGAACTTCAAGCTGGTGCACAGCAACGCAGTCAGAACTTTAGACTTGCACATTTTGAGAAAAAAGTCAATAGTTTTTTTGATATTCTTCACCAAGAGTATGCTACAATTCGGCTGCCAAATCCTGCCGATATAGCTCAAATGCTCGATCGAACTTAAAGGCTAATTAAATAGTCCACCAGGGGTTAAAACCCCTGGCTCAAAGCTAAAGTCCTCTAAAGAGGACTAATATCAAAGTCGATTTTATTAGCGTTTTCTTTAGTCCGCGTAGGCGGACTTTGTATGTGTAGTCGCGACTTCCAGTCGCCGGATATCTTTCGCTGAAATCATGTCTAATTCACTTTTAATCAATTTGTCCTTTTTAACTCCCGAACCGACGGGAATCGGGACTTATTCAGCAAATCTTTTTCCCGAACTTCAAATGCTAGAACCTACACTCCTTGTTTCCCAGCATATTGAGGATTATACTTGCTATCAAATACCAGAAACTCTGACACCGGATCCAGGACCAAAAGGACAAATTAACAGGCTGCTGTGGACTCAATTCAACTTGCCAAAGATTTACAAAAAATTGCAGTCCAGCCTGATATTTTCCCCCATTCCCGAAGCACCTTTGTATTCCGGCTGCCGCTACATCGTCACAGTTCACGATTTAATTCCTTTGCGATTTCCCCAACGGTTTTCTCGATTAACAGCTTATTTCCGCTACTATATACCGCAGGTTTTGTGGCAAGCAGAACACATTATTTGCGATTCTCAAGCAACGGCGGCAGATGTTGCTAAATTTTTCCAGATTCCGTCTAAGAAAATGAGCGCAATTCCCCTAGCTTGCGATAATATTAATTTTAGATATCTCGACTTGCCCGCCAAAAATTATTTTCTTTATACCGGCAGACACGATCCTTACAAAAACTTGGAAAGATTAATTGCTGCATTTGCGAGTTTACCCGATCGCGCAAATTACGAATTGTGGCTAGCAGGGCCTCCCAATGCCTACACACCGCAGTTGACAGCACAAGTTGAAGAATTAGGTTTACAATCTTTGGTAAAGTTTCTCGGTTACGTTCCCTATTCTCAATTGCCCGTACTGATGAATCAGGCGATCGCCCTAGTTTTCCCTACACTGTGGGAAGGATTCGGCTTACCAATTTTAGAAGCAATGGCTTGCGGCACACCAGTCATCACATCCAACCTGTCATCAATGCCAGAAGTAGCCGGAGATGCCGCATTATTAGTCAATCCTTACAGCGTCGGAGAAATAGCCGAAGCCATGCAAACAGTAGCCACAGATTCAAAAGTGCGATCGAACTTAAAAACTGCTAGTTTAGCCAGATCATCTCAATTTAGCTGGCACAAAACCGGAAAAGCAACCGCCAACATCTTACAACAATATCTTTAAACCTTCCCTCTCTTCCTCTCTGCGCCCTCTGCGCCATCTGCGGTTAAACTCACATCTTACACCCTTGTCAGCAACAGGCAAAATGCCTGTTCCACAAAAGATAAATTTTATTGTGGAACAGGCATCTTGCCTGTTCCTAAAAAGCTAATTGATAATGGTGCAATATCTCAGGTTAAATAAAAAAAATCCCCGCAAAAACCGCAATCTACATATTATCCCATGCCCAATCCCCAATCCAACCTGCTCATCAACCTCTCCTTCCTAATTTCCCAACCAACCGGCTTAGCCATCTACGCCAAAAACCTATTTCCCCACCTAAAATCCCTCAACCCAACATTACTAACAGCCGAAAAATTTCCCAATAACAACTGCTACCAAATCCCCGCCAACCTAACACCAGAACAAGGAATTAAAGGACACATCAACCGATTGGTGTGGACACAAACCCAAATCCCCAAAATTTACAAACAGCTAAAATCCAACCTGTTATTTTCCCCAATTCCCGAAGCTCCTTTATTTGCAGGTTGCCGCTATATAATTACAGTACATGACTTAATAGCGCTGCGATTTCCCCGCCGCTTCGATCCTCTGACACCTTACCACCGCTATTACATTCCCCAAGTGCTGCGACAGGCTCAACACGTCATCTGCGACTCTGAATCCACTGCCAAAGATATCGCTAATTTTTGCAAGATTCCTACTAATTTAATTACGCCAATTTTCCCAGGATATGATACCAGTTTTTTCCGCTTTCTAGACTTACCAACAAGCAATTATTTTCTTTATATCGGCCGCCACAATCCTTATAAAAACGTGCAGCGTGTTGTAGCAGCCTTTGCTGCTTTGCATCATAATTCCCAGTACGAATTGTGGATAGCAGGTTCGGAAGACAAACGCTATACACCGCTGCTGAAGGCGCAGGTTCAAGAATTGGGATTGGTCGATCGAGTAAAATTCCTAGATTACCTTCCCGCAGCCGACTTGCCCAAAGTCATCAACCAAGCGATCGCCCTGGTTTTCCCCAGTCTTTGGGAAGGATTCGGCCTCCCCGTGCTCGAAGCAATGGCCTGTGGCACTCCTGTCATTACATCTAACCTGTCTTCAATGCCCGAAGTGGCAGGGGGTGCAGCCTTATTAGTCAACCCCTACAGCGTCGAGGAAATTGCCTCTGCTATGCAAGAGCTTGCAGTCGATGCCAAAGTTCGATCGCACTTGCGGGAGCTCGGTTTAGCCAGAGCAAAACAATTTAGCTGGGAAAAAACAGGGCTGGAAACTGCTGCTATTCTCGATCGATATCTTTAACGAAGGAAGTTCGGCAACGGATTCGGTAACGGATGTAACGGATGTAACGGATGTCAAGAAGAAGGAAGAGGGAAGTTCGGCAACGGATGTAACGGATGTAACGGATGGAAGAAGGAAGAGGGAAAAAGGAAGAGGGAAGAAGTCAGTAGGCCGATTTAATAACCAATCCCCCATGCCCCATGCCCCATGCCCCATTCCCAATTCCCACTCCCCTGACAGCCTGAGTGAGGGACTGTAGCCCCTTTTACTTATTGATACCCAACTGATCGCCGCGCTTGTACTGCTGATAAGCAGCAAAAAACAGCCCCGCCAGAGTAACAAAGATTAGACCCAGAACAATACCTGAAAGCAGCGGTTCTACCATGAGAGCTCCTTAACGTTAAGATTTAACAACCTATTTTTAATATTACCAGCACTTACACAGATGAATTTTCCAAAAAGCGCCGTTCCGGGAGTATCAGACCTTGCTCTCCCCGCTGCGAACGATTAAGCTATGTTATGAGAAATAAATTTTCTTGTAGATACTATTTTTAATTGAACTCCTTTGAATAACCAACTTGCCAGGAATGAAATTAAAAACCCGATCGAGCGACTTGCCATATTTGCGCTAGCGGTGTTGCTTGTCATCATCTTGGCTACGCTCACAATACGTCAATTTCAAGTCGCCGATCCTTACGTCAAAAGCGTCCTATCCCTCACGGGCAACCCGTTTCAGGGTTCCGCCATCTTTCAAATGAACTGTGCGGGTTGTCACATCTCCGTTTCAGACAGTCAAGTCGGGCCCAACTTGCACGGAGTTTCCGAGCGCAAATCCGAACTGGATCTGATCCGGCAAGTCACCAGCGGGCAAACTCCACCAATGCCGCAGTTTCAACCGAGTCCGCAAGAAATGGCCGACTTGCTGAAGTATCTCGAACAAATTTGACCAAAGAAGGGGAACGGAATTCGTTCCCCTTCTTTGGCTGATCCTCGAAACTTTGATCTGCAGACTAAACCAGCAAGCTAAAACTCTGAGCCGATAACTGGCTCGGCTGTACGCCCGTCAGTATAGCCAAAATCTGGTCGCTGTTGGCGATTCCGATCGCCGTTGAGCCGTTAGTTTCGGTTAATGACAGTTGATTGAAGTCCAAGCCTCCCAGCAACTCGATCGAATCAACTCCTGCGGTGAAGTTGAAAATCGTGTCAATTCCTCCGCCCGCTGACAAGACAAAGCCATTGCTGCCACTGCCACCGACGAGGGTATCGCTGCCAATGCCGCCAAAGAGCAAATCATCGTCGGTGTCAGCAAAGAGCAAATCATCGCCGCTGCCGCCAATTAAGGTATTGTTACCCTCGCCGCCACAGAGAGTGTCATTGCCTTGATCGCCAAACAGCACGTCGTCGCCAGCGCCTCCCAACATTACGTCATCGGCTTTGCCCCCGTACAATAAGTCATTGCCTTCGTCGCCAGAAAGAGAGTCGTTGCCACGATTGCCAAAAATCGTATCGTTACCGCGATCGCCAAAAATCAGGTCAAATCCTTTGCCACCGAAGAGAGTATCGCTATCGATGCCTCCGTAGACAGTATCGTTGGCTATATTGCCATTGATGTAGTCGCCGCCCCCTCGACCAAAGATCAAATCGTTGCCGCTCAACCCGAAGATAGAGTCACTGCCGACACTACCCACGATCGTATCGTCGCCGTTAGGGCCGTTGCTCACACCCGCTGAAGGAGTGCCCGCCTCATTGGGAGTAGCGATCCTGGGGAAGTTCTCAGGGCAAACCAAATCTGTCGGTACAGGTGGAGGCGTCGGCGTCGTTACAGGTGCAGGTGTCGGCGTCGTTACAGGTGCAGGTGTCGGCGTCGTTACAGGTGCAGGTGTCGGCGTCGGTGCAGGTGCAGGTGCAGGTGTCGGCGTCGGTGCAGGTGCAGGTGCAGGCGTCGGCGTCGGTACAGGTGGCAGTGGCGGTGGCGGCGGAGTCGGAGTCGGCGTCGGCGTCGGCGTCGGCGTCGGCGTCGGCGTCGGCACTGGGAAGTTCCCGAAGTTGATGCCGCTGACAATAGCGCCGGAAGTTAGGGTGATGTCGGCGGGTTCGGGTGTGCTTTGGGTGAACCCAGTTTGGTTGACTTCCCTGACGCGGTAGGTTCCCGGCGTTAGGTTCGCGAACAGGTAGTTGCCACTGTTGTCTGTGGTAGTAGTAACAGGATCAGGCGCAGTTCCAGCTACGACATTGGTTAACTGAATTTGGAAATTGGGTAAACCCGGTTCTCCAGCATCCTGAGTGCCATTGTTGTTGGTGTCTTGGAACTTCAGACCTCGGATCGCCCCCGGTTGGGGCAGGAAGTTGCCGAAGTCAATGCCTGTGATGTTATCGGAGGGATTCACCGTAACGGGAGCCGGGTTGGGGGTCGTCTGCGTCCAGCCATTTTGCTGGACTTCCCTTACCCTGTAAGTGCCTGCAGGTATATCTCGGAGAGTGTAGTTGCCCGCTGCATCAGTGATGGTAGTCGGTTCGCCCTGCTGAAACGATTCAGCCGGATTGATACTGTCGAGGAATATTTGCCAGTTAGCTAGCCCCAATTCTCCGGCATCCTTAATGCCGTTGTTGTTGAGGTCATTGAATTTTTGACCGCTGATGGTGCTCGACTGGAAGTTGCCGAAGTTGATATTAGCGATGTCTTGACCGCTGGTGACAGTGATGTCCGCCGGGTCGGGGGTAGTTTGCGTCCAAGTAGGCTGCAAGACTTCCCGCACCTTATAGGTTCCTGCTGACAAATCGAGGAATTTGTAGTTGCCTGCGGGATCGGTGTCAGTGTTCGCTTCTCCCGTGTCGAGAGTGCCGTTGTTGTTGGTATCGAGGAAGAATTTCCAATTGGGAAGTCCTAGTTCCCCGGTATCTTGTGCCCCGTTGTTGTTGAGGTCATTGAACTTCAGACCACTAATCGAGTTGGGTCTGAAGTTGCCGAAATTGTTGTTTTGGGAATCTGTGCCGCTGGTGACGGCGATCGTAAACGCGCCGGAAAGAGTAGGCGTAGCTGCATTGACGGGGGGCACAGTTTGCGTCCAGCCTGTTTGTGGCACTTCCCGCACTGTATAAGTGCCGGCTGGCAAGTTTGTGAACTGGTACTTACCGGCGACATCGGTGACGGTGGCGTTGGTGCCTGTTTCGGCTGGTACGGGGTCTTGCACGCCGTTGGTGTTGGCATCCAAGTAAATTGTCCAGCCTCCTAGGGGTGGTTCTGCTGGCAAATCTTGAGTGCCATTTTTGTTGAGATCGTTAAATTTAATCCCGCTGATTTTGCCTAGTTGGAAGTTGCCGAAGTTGGTGGGAGTGGCTGCGGTGTTGGTGATGTTGACGCCACTGTTGGTAGTGATGCTGCCAGTGGGGGCAAGAGTTGGTTGCCAATCAGGCTTTGGCACTTCCCGCAGGGTGTAGGTGCCGGGCCCAACGTCGGTAAAGGTGTAGTTGCCGGTGGGATCTGTAGTTTTGGTTTGTGCCACTGTACCGGTGACGGCGTTAACTAACTGAATATCAAAAGGAGTTGTCGGTGCTACCTCTCCCGCGTCTAGGACACGGTTGCCGTTTTTGTCCTCGAATTTGGTACCGCTAATGGTGATGTTTTTGAAGATACCGAAGTTGGTGGGAGTGGCTGCGGTGTTGATGACCGGAGTACCGCTTAGGGCGGTAACGGGAATTGCGGCAGCGGGAAAAGAGATCCTAGAGCCGGCTGGGGCCGTGGCTTGTATTAAATATTTGCCCGGGCCGATATCGGAGAAGGTGTAATCTCCGGCTCCGGCAGTCTGTACCGGCGCACCCACGATCGTATCTGTGGCTGCTTGGAATATGCCGTCGCCGTTGGTGTCTTGGTATAAAGTGACGGTGACCTCGTTTTGTGTGGTGTCATCGGACGTGAAGCCGTCGCCTTTGATGTCTGTGTAGGTTTTGCCCGCGATCGAGGTTTTTTTGAAATTACCGAAGTTGGCACCGGTAACATCAGCAGTACCAGTTGTCACCGTTGGTCTCAAAGTCTGTACCCAATCGGTTTGTAACGTTTCTCTGATCTCTGTATTTGCCTTAGTATCCGTGAGAGTGTATTGGCCGAGAGTGGCAGCAACGGCAGATGTTACATTAGTCTTCGTACCTGCGGTAATAGTCCAGCCGCCTAGACCTGGTTCAGTTGCCGCGGCACCTTGCAGGCTATCCCCGTTAAGGTCGTTGAATTTCTGACCCACGACCACGGGCCCGTACTCGTAAGCACCGATGTCAATATTCGGTTTGCTGACAAGAGTATTGTCAATTTTTCGAGGAAAGCCAGTACCTCGTTGGTCAAAAGCTGTAGCGCCCACTGCCGTTATTGTCGGGTCGCCCCCACCAATTGCAGGGTTGCTGCTAGTTGTGACCGGGCTGTTATCAACTAGGGCAAGGGTGAAAGGAGCCGGAGCCGTTGCGCCATTCAATCCGGCAGAGGCGGCTGGAGCTAATACATTTGTCAAAGGACCGGTTAGTTGCTGAGTCGCTGTGAAACCAGTGCTAGTGCCGAGAACCCCAATCAGGTTGTTATTTCCTGTGAATGCCCCTGTAACATCTGTGTCGGTAGTAGCAACGTTGCCAGCAACGATCGTGTTTTTGACTGTAACTGTACCGCCGTTGTTGTAAATTCCTCCGGCACTAGCAATCAGACTAGCCGGTATGCCAACTGTGGCGGCTGTTGCAGAGTTATAAGCGATCGTATTATTGGTCAGAGTAGCGGTAGCACCTAAGTTGACAAAAATCGCGCCACCAGCAGCTTGACCGGCACCTGCGGCAACATTACCAGCATTGCCACCCGTAACTGTGTTGCTATATAAGGTGCTGTTGGTCATGGTCAAAGTGCCACCGCGAACAAAAATCGCGCCGCCTAAACCTGCACCGCCGCCACCAAAGCCAATAGCACCTGCACCGCCAAAAGTGCCCCCGGCGCTTGCACCATTGCCACTACCGCCACCGCCGCCGAAGCCGCCAATGCCGCCAGCCCCGATAGCACCAGCCGCAGTACCTGTACCAAAAGTACCGCCAGCACCGCCACCACCACCAAAGGTGCCAGCACCGCCAGCACCGCCATTGCCACCATTACCTTGAGTACCACCACCGCCAGCACCGCCAACGCCACCGGCACCACCACCACCGCCGCCACTACCGACAACGCTACCAGCGCCACCAATGCCGCCAGTACCGCCAGTACCGCCAGAGAAAGTTGCAATACCTGTACCACCATTACCACCTGTACCACCATTACCGGCAGGACTGCCAGATCCACCGGCAGTACCTGGTTCGCCATTTTCTCCATTTCCGCCAAAGCTAGGCCGACCGTCGCGGCCATTTGCTCCATTTCCACCGGGTGTGCCTCGAAAAACAGTAGCCAAATCCGCGTTACCACCCTTGCCACCGTTCCCCGCCGCACCTGCACCGCCAACGGCAGAGTTATTAGAAAAAGTAACTCTGTCAACTGTGACTGTACCGTTGTTGATAAAAAGTGCGCCACCTAAGCCCGCAGCGCCACCACCACCGGTGGTTCCTGCGTTGCCTACTGCTTTTGCGGAATCAATGGTGAGGTTTGAGATGTTAAAGGTTGTGTTATCAACTACGAAGGCACGGTTGTTATTGCCACTGATCTTGAAACCACCGCCAACAATAGTGGTGGTGTCGGTAATTCTCGGCAATTGCCCTGCGAGGGTAATATCGGCAGTGAGAGTGATCGTGTCAATGCCACTGTTGATGTTGGCAACATTGATGGCATTTACCAGTCCGTTAAAGTCGCCAGTCGTTTGGTTCAAGTCAGGCAGTACGCCACTATAAGCTTCCCTCGCCTCTGCCGAAAATGCCAAAGGTGTTTCTATGTTGCCCGTAGTTACTTCTAGTTCCCAGTCTCCACCCAAGGCAGCACTACCGGTCAAGTTATCGGAAGCGGCAATATTTGCCCCGGTGAGCTGGCTCAGCCTTTGCACGAAAGCCACACCTGCTTCTGTGGCGGCGACGTTGCAACCGTAAAGTAGAATTTCGGGTTTAGCTGTAATTGAAGAGTTAGAGTTTGTTTCGGCTGCTGGCAAAGCAAACCATGTTTCTAAATAATTGCGGTAGCTTTCAATGTTGCACAGATTTAGTTCTGTTGCTCCCAGTTGCAAGCTGGCTGCTGCACCGTGAGACAAAATGTGGACGGCTGCAATGTTTTTCCGCTGTTTAAGTGTTTCGGCAATTTGCTCGATGCCGTCGCGATCGGCTTTGAGAATAACAATTTCTGTATCGGGATTGACCGTTTCTGTTAAACTTTCACAATCTTTAACTTGTGAATCTGCAAAAACTATCTGGTGTTTCCGTTCTTTATAGGGTTCCACGTTCAAATTCTCCTGGTACACACACACATCAAATTCATATCACAAACCAACCGCAGCAGCGCTCGAGCTTTTTCCAGCGCGGATGAGAGTCGATCGCCCCTAATTTCACCTAACCTAACTTTCACCTAAATTGAATATTGACAAAAAACTTTTTTTATGCTCCCCTGCCCTAACTGAGTTAGTTTGATTGTTTAGAAGTCTTAAAGGGGGATATTGTTCCGGCTGGTACAACAATAATGTTGGAGAAGACTTGCGCGCTGTTTATTGATATGCCAGAGATGGAGAAAAAACCAGATTTTATAAAAATTGTCAATCGAATAGTTAACTGATGACGCTCTATAACCTTTCTCAGAAAGATGAGGTACTCATGGGCATAGGGCATAGGGCATAGGGCATAGGGCATACCTCACTTTTTTGAGAACCGCTATATATTTGTTAATCAAGAGTCATCAGTCACGGTTATTAGCTGTAAGCTGGTGTTATTTGGTAGTTGTTAGCTGCTGAATTATCGGTATGTGCGATCCTCTTCGAGGGCTTCGCTAACGACCAACCGCCCTCAAATTTGTTTGTAGTGAGGAATGCAAATCCTCTGAGTTTTATGACGACTTGCATTCCTTACTAGAAGCTTGATAACGGTTATTTTACAGGAATAGATATGCTGGCTCATGACTAACATTCCTGGAGACTATTAGACTCAATAAACCTGCTCCAAGAAAGAAAATTAGGCGTGTCGGTCCAGAATATTAGCTCCTCTTCCAGTTGTGTGCGTCCAAGACTCACTAATTACCAAGTTTCTTCATCCGGGTTATTGGAATTGCTCCAGATTTCCACATCTAAATCATTGAGATACATCAGAGCCGTTTCAATCTGTTTACTTGTACCGTTAAGTTCCAAGTCAAACCAACCGTCATCTAAAGTTTTGACACCCAACAAAGCCGCATTAAAATTTACCGTCAAACCGTATTCAGAAATCAGGTTAGAGATGACAGGTTCCTGATGGTATTCTTTAGGAACACGAATGCGAATGCGGGTTTGAGTGGGTCGGCTGTCGCCACTATCAGAGTGGGGAATATCTGATTCTTGGGTTTTGTGAAAATGGTCTATCGCCTCAAATTCAGATTCGCTAGTGTTGTGAGCTAACATTTGGGACTCCTAATTTTTGTTTCAGTTTACACTTTGCACCAATATTTTGTAGGGTGGTTCGCTGTGAGATTTTCCAGCTTCCAAGCAGATTGTCGATAGCGCCGCACCATACTAATCACTGGTTTGAGGGATGAGGTTCACAGCGCGCACCCTAAAGCCCTAATGACTAATGACTAATGACTAATTACTAATGACTATTCTTCAACTTCTTTTATCCTAGTTTTTCGTTCTAAAATCTCCTTAAGCACGAGGGTAACAACGGCTAAAAGACCGAGAACTACCGCAGCCGAAAATGCGGCTTGCGTCGCGTACTGCTTGTAAGCATCCTCTACAAACAAAGGCAAAGTTTGCGTTTTCTTAGCAATATTTCCGGACACCACAGAGACGGCTCCAAATTCTCCCATTGCTCTAGCATTGGTCAAAATTACTCCGTAAAGCAATCCCCAGCGAATACTCGGAAGCGTGACATTCCAGAAAATTTGCCAGTCATTTGCTCCCAAAGTTTTCGCCGCCTCTTCTTGATCTGTTCCCACTTCTTCCAAAACAGGAATTACTTCGCGGGCCACAAAAGGCAAAGTAACAAAAGCAGTAGCCAGCACCATTCCAGGGAAGGCAAAAATAACCTTAATATTGGCCGCCTCCAGCCACTGCCCGAACCATCCCAGCCGACCGTAAAGCAGTACAATCATTAAACCTGCAACTACGGGAGAGATGGCAAAAGGCACGTCTAAAAGGCTGATTAATAGCGTGCGACCCGGAAATTTGTTGCGACCAATTACCCAGGCTGCACACAAACCGAATACTGTATTTACAGGCACGACAATCAGAGAAATTATCAGGGTTAGTTGCGCTGCGTGCAGAAAATCTGGCGAGGTTAAGTTAGAAAAAAATGGCTCAAATCCCTTTCTGAAAGCTTGATAAAAAACGTTGAGAGTAGGGATAAATAAGACAAGAGCGAGATAGCCGATCGCAATTCCGATTAAAGTTGGTTTTACCCAAGCTTTTTCCTGACTCCGACTAGAACCTGCGGGAGGAAATGTGTAACCAGCGGGTGAATTGATATTAGCCGTCATAGCGTCTTCTCCATGCTTGTAAGAGATTAATTGCGAACAGCATTGCCAGGGAAATACCTAACATGACAGTGCCGATAACTGTTGCTCCTGCATAGTCGTACTGTTCCAATCTTTGAAAAATTAATACTGGCGCGATTAAATCTTTGAACGGTATGTTAGAAGCTACAATTACAGTAGAGCCGTACTCGCCAACCGCTCGCGAAAATCCCAGTGCTACTCCGGTTAAAATAGACGGAAATAGCGGTGGCAAAACTACTCGCCAGAAAGTTTCAAATTGAGAAGCACCTAAGCACCAAGCTGCTTCTTCAATCTCTTTTTCCATCTCGTTTAAAACTGGCTGTACGGTTCTAACAATAAATGGCAAGGAAATAAATATCATCGCTATACCTACGCCCAATCGAGTAAAGGATATCTTGATTCCTAAAGGTGCAAAAAGCGAACCAATCCAGCCGTTATCGCTGTAAACTGTGGCGAGAGTTAAACCGGCGACGGAGGTAGGCAGTGCAAAGGGTAAATCGACTACTGCATCGACAATCCGTTTTAAGGGAAAGTCGTAGCGGACTAATACCCAGGCAATTAATGTGCCGAATACTCCGTTAATTAATGCCGCAATTAATGCCGTAAAGAAGGTGACATCGTAGGCGGAAAGGGCGATCGGACTGGTGGCAATTGCCCAAAATTCTGCGGGATTTGCTGTGCTGGCTTTCAGCAGCATTGCTGCAACTGGGAGCAATAGCATTAAGCTGAGGTAGCCTAGGGTGATTCCCCAAGGTAATGTTATTTTGCCGATCGCCTTTTTGATATTTTCGATCGGAGATTGAGGGTTACTGATTGCAGATGATCCAGCCATAAGTCAATAGTTTTGAGTTGGAAAGAATAATTGCTGCGGGGGCGGGTTTTACCAAAAATAATTGCCTAAAACCAATCATCTCGTAAACCCGCCCCGGTTCATTAGATAGATGTAGGGTGCAGCTCCATCCTACAATCTGCAAGGCGCGATCGCATATCTAGCAGCGACGCACCCTACCAGATACGGGTTTTACCAAAAATAATTGCCTAAAACCAATCATCTGGTAAACCCGCCCCGGCCACTACTGTTTAATTGAACCTTGGATTTTGTCAAAAACAGCTCCGTCATCGAAGAATTTCTGTTGAATATCTCCCCAACCTCCTAAGTCTTGAGCTGTAAAGAGGGTTTTGATGGGGGCATATTTTTTGACAAATTCTGGTTCCGCTGCTACTGTCGCATCTACTGGGCGGAAGCCTACTTTGGCAAATTCTCGCTGAGCTTCTGGGGTGTAGAGAAACTTGACAAATGCTTCGGCGACTTCGCGAGTACCGTGTTTATCAACGTTTTTATCGACGATGGCGATCGGATTGTCGATCGAAACATTGACTTCGGGAATACTATAAGTCGGTTTTTCGCCTTTCTCACCCGCCAAAATAATCTCGTTTTCGTAGTTAATTAAGGCGTCGCCTTGGCCTTGTTTGAAAAATACGTCGGTGGCTTCGCGGGCGTCTTTAGTCAGGATGGGGACGTTTTTGTAGACTTTAGTAGTCAAGTCTAATGCTTTGGTTTCGTCTCCTCCGGTTTTAACAACAGAGCCCCAAAGTGCGAGGAAATTCCAGCGGGCAACGCCTGATGTTTTAGGATCGGCAGTAATCACTTTTACTCCGTCTTTGCTTAAATCTTCCCAGGTTTTGATGCCTTTGGGATTGCCTTCGCGGGTGACTATTGCTCCTACGGATTTGCTAACTATGCCTTCGTTGGGGACTTCTTTTTCCCACCCAGGTTGAATTAGTCCGGCTTTTTCGATTTTTGCGGTGTCGAGGGCGAGGGCTAGGTGTACGATGTCTGCTTCTAAACCGTCAATTACGGCGCGAGTTTGGGAACCGGAACCGCCGTAGCTTTGGTTGAAGGTGACGGTTTGGCCTTTTTCTTTTTGCCATTGTTCTACGAATTTGGGAATTATCGCTTCGTGGGCGGCTTTGGTGACGGCGAAGGATACTAGGGTTAATTCTACGTTGCCTTTGTTGGCTGCTGGGCTAGCACCGCCTGGACTGCTGCCGGGACTGGCTGCGGGGTTGTTGGTGGTTCCCTGGCCGCAGGATGCAACGGCTAGACTTAAAGTTATTCCCACTAAAAATAGTGACACAAATCTTTTCAGCCCAGTCAATGATTTATTTGTACCGGCTGGTGGCTGTTGCGGCCAGTAAAGGTGTTGAGTTAGGCGTTGCCACGGGCTCATTATATTTGTTCCTCTAGATAAAGTACGGTTCTTAGGTAGGAATACCGTAATTATGGTTGTGAAGTACGATTATAGACAAGAGCGAGTGAAATGGCAACAAAAAAAACAAATTGGGGGAACTCAGGGTCGATCGCATATCCTGAAGTCTTTTCCGTCGGTGTTTTCTAGTCAGATTCGGGGTAAAATGTAAAGTGTATAAATAAATATTATTATTAAGTTAAGGTGCTAAGCTGGCGCGGCTGCACGATTCGCCTGCACGATACGCCTTACATATAGCATCGGCCGATCGCCCAAATCTAATAGCCCCGCCAAGAGTCCCCGCCCCAGGGGGATATGTCTGACTCGCGCGATCGCCCTTAACTAAGAAAAAGTTTTAACTGGTATGCCTTTACCCCGCCCAGTCTCAGACACTCTAATTGAACTGTTGAAGCCTGTAGCCTCTGAATTGGGAGAAAGATTGGGAGCAAGCGCTGTCAACGAACGCTATGCAGAAATTGAACCCTCTGGTTCTTCAGCTTTGAACCAGCAAATCAAAAAAGACCCCCGCTGGATTAAAGCACAAGTGAGATATTTGCAGCGGCAGCAGGCCAGAGAACAAGAATTAATCGCGATCGCCGACGCAGAAGAAAGGGTAAAAGAAGAACGGGCTAATCGAATTAAGGCACAAGAAGTAAGAGATAAGCGGGCAATTAGTCGGCTTTGCCGCGACTTAATGCGGGAGTTTCAATCAGAAGCAATTCGAGTTAAGCTGAGCGAAATTCAAACAATTTGGGACAGGGACAACTGGTTTTCTAATTTGAGCCGGCAGGAAACTGAACAGATTTTGCAGCAACAGCAGCACCGATTGCTGCTGTTAGTTGCTCCCGCAAAAATTAGCCAAGATTGCCCGGATTCGTTTCGCCACAATCTGAATATCGAGCTGCCGGCTAAGTTAAGAGCTTTTTTGAACCAGCACTACCCCCCGCACGGAGAGTTGTGCCCGGTTCAGTTTTACGGAGACTATTTCAAAAAATCCATTTCTGATATAGATGTGGAGCGGTTGCAGACTGTGTTGTCTCCCGTACCGACAGCTATACTGTACAGCGATATCAGCGATTATGAAGTTAATTTTCATGTTGGTTTTTGGGGAGTCATCAATCAGAGCGTTTCTCTAGTGGCGATGCAGCCTTGGAATTGGGAAGAGGTTTATCAACAGTTGGAGGCGGAGGGGAAAGATAAAAAGCTGAGCCTGCGGATTATTCGGCAAATAATTGTGACTATTCACAAGTTATTGGCGGCTTTTTTAGCGGATTTGTATTATTTAAATATCGATTTTACTCACGAACCTCAGCTATTTAATTTAGAGGCGGAATTTGCTCAGGAATGGTTTTCTAAAGATTGGGCAAAACCGTATATTGAAACTCTTAAAGAAATTCAGGAGCAGCAGCGAATAGTCTATAAGGGAGAGATGCGGCGGCTGGCGCTGCGAGAGGCGAAAGCTAGGGCGGAACGCCAGCGTTTGGAGGAGGCTGAACTCAAACGCAGAAAGGAAGCTGAGGCTGCAGCTAAGCGGGTGAAGGAATTAGCTCACAAATTCAAACATCAGAAATGGCGGTGTGTATATACGCTGCCGGGACATTCATCGTTTGTGAATTCTCTGGCGATTAGCCCTGACGGCAAAATTTTGGCTAGCGGTAGTTGGGATAAAACTATTAAGATTTGGGATTTAGAAACCACGGAATTAATTGGCACTCTGACGGGACATTCCGATCGCGTAAATTCAGTTGCTATTAGCTATGACGGAAAAATGTTGGTCAGCGGCAGTTCGGACGAAACAATTAAGTTTTGGAATTTGCACAACGGTGATTTGCTGTGTACTTTTCCGGGACATTCTATGGAGGTGAATTCGGTGGCGATTAACCCCAAGGGCGAGATAATAGCTAGCTGCGGCGGGGCTGATAATACGATTAAGCTGTGGAATTTGCGGACTGGTGAGTTGCTGCGGACTTTGAAGGGTCATTCGGACAATGTGAATTCGGTGGTTTTTAGCCCGGACGGTAAAATATTGGCGAGTGGCAGTTCGGATGCGACGAGTAAGGTTTGGGATGTGGAAAGTGGCAAGTTGCTGCGGACTCTTTCGGGGTTGAATGTTGGGGTGAATTCTGTGGCGATCGCGCCGGACGGTCAGATTCTTGCTAGCGTGAGCAATGATTATACGATTAAGCTGCGAAATTTGCACACGGGCAGTTTGTTGCGGATTTTAAATACTAATTATGCGAAGGGAAAGGGTGTAACGAATTTAGGAACGAATGAGGCGCTGCATATTTTGCAGAATTATGTGAGTCGGGGCGATTCGGTTGCTATCAGTGGGGACGGTTTGACTTTGGTTAGTGGCTGCGATGATAATACGATTAATATTTGGAATTTGCAGACGGGGGAGTTGTTGAGCAGTCTGAAGGGACATTCGGGTACGGTGTACTCGGTGGCGATCGCACCTTCGGGCAATTTGCTCGCCAGCGGCAGTGCGGATCAGACGATTAAGATTTGGCGGTGCGATTAGTTAATTGGCAGTGGGCAGACAATTTCGGTTTTGCCCTTACGGGGAGCGGTTTTGGGCGAATTTGAAAAAAAAATGGCTGGGGGGGTTGCGCTAATGACTATAAGTTTGCTATATTAAGTTTCACTGCTGGTGTAACTCAGTTGGTAGAGTAGCTGATTTGTAATCAGCCTGTCGCAGGTTCAAATCCTGTCACCAGCTTTATTAGTATAATTTTGATAGATATAACTAGCTACAGGTCAGAAGCTCTATGTTGACGATCGAGCAAATTGAAGCCGCTATCCTGGATTTACCACCAGATAAGTTTCATCAACTTTTGGAATGGTTTTTTGAGTTGGATTATCGGCGTTGGGACGTGCAGTTAGAACAAGATATTGCTGGCGGTAAGTTGGAAGATTTAGCCCAGGAGGCGATCGCAGATTTTGAGGCGGGGCGCTATCGGGAAATTTGATGCACTACACGACTCGTCGATTTTGGGAATGCTACAACGCTTTACCTGAAACCGTAAAGCTTTCAGCCGATCGATGTTACGAATTACTCAAAGCCGATCCAACTCATCCATCGCTGCATTTCAAAAAAGTCGGCAAGTATTGGTCAGTCAGAGCCGGACAAGACTACCGAGCTTTGGGTATAGGGATTGAGCAGGGTATTTTGTGGTTTTGGATCGGCGCGCACGCAGAGTACGATCGGCTTATTGGCTAACAGTAACCTCAATTTTACCTAACGCACAGCAGGCTTTTTTCAACCATTCAATTGCTGCTGCATCAAGTACGGGTTCCAGTTTCTCGACTACCGAAGCGTGATAATTATTCAACCATGCTAGTTGAGTCTTTGACAGTCGATCGACATTTATCAATTTGCGCTCAAACGGAATATACGTCAGCGGTTCAAATCCGTACCAAACCAAACCGTTTTTTGAGGGCATTTCCCTGACAACATAGAGATTTTCGATGCGAATTCCGCCCCATCCCGGTTCGTAATATCCCGGTTCAATGCTAGTTACCATTCCGGCTTCCAGGGGATACTGCACAGATTTGCTGATGCCATTGGGCCCTTCGTGACCGGCTAAAAACGCGCCGACTCCGTGCCCGGTGCCATGTCCGTAGTCTAGCTGTTGTTGCCATAATACCGCACGGGCGATCGCATCTAATTGTGCTCCCGTTGTTCCTTTGGGGAATTGCTGCATTGCACAGTTAATGTGCGCGATTAACACTGTGGTGTAGTGTTCTATTTGTAGCGCCGTCGGTTCTCCGATACTTACTGTTCTCGTATCGTCCGTTGTACCTGCTAAATATTGCGCTCCTGAGTCCAATAACAGCAGTTCCCCCGGTTTTAACGTTATTTCAGGGCTGGGGGTTCCATAATGTACGATCGAGCTATTGGCTCCCGCACCCGCGATCGTTCTAAAAGTTAAAGTCTGAAAATCTGTTTCTTGCTGGTAAAATCTTTCGATGGTTTCTTTGACATCAAACTCTGTCACTACCTTACCATTTTCTAGCTGTTCTGTCAACCACTTTAAAGTCAAAGTTTTCGCTCGACTTGCTTTGAAATTGGCTGATTTCATCTGCTCAATTTCAACTGGGTTTTTGCGAGCTTTCATCCCTTCTACCGGATGAGCATCAAAAACTATTTCGATGTTGTAGAACTGCGCTTCTTGCTGGTTTAAGAGTAACTGGTACGTGCCTGCTGTGCTGTGTTTCGGGTCTAAAAGTACCCGAACTTTATTTGGCAAATTTACACAAGTTTCTAATGTATGCCGATAGTCTGCGTAGGGAAGCAAAGTTACATCCGCCCGCAATTCTTGCTTGATTTCTAGGGGAATTCGTTCGGGATTTGTAAACAAAAACGCTGAATCCGTGGTGACAATGGCATAGGATATGAAAATGGGAATGTGGGGAATATCCGAGCCTCGGAGATTGAACAGCCACGCTATTTGATTCAGGTTGGTAATCGGCAGCACATCGATATTGGCGAGTTGCATCGCTTCCCTGACTCTGGCTAATTTTTCGGCGGCGGTTTCTCCTGTCAGGGATACAGGTAAGCTAAATATGGGTTCCGCATCAATCGCGGGTAAAGTCTCTGCTGTTTTCCAAGGATTTTGCGATCGCACTTTGTCTGTCAAATTCTCCGGGATTGGTATGAGTTCAATCTCCGCCGCTTCAAATTTTTTCACCCAATTTTGATATTGCTCTGTCCCTAGGGTAAACGGGTCAAAACCCAGGCGAATTTTAGTTGATTTTTGTGCCGCTTCTACAGCCAGTTTTTCTAAAGTTTCAATCGCGGTTAAATTTCCTTCTAAGCCGAGTTTCGATATTTCGATAAGTGCAGGATCTACTTGCAATTCTGCTTGTTCGTAGTAGCGGGAATCCACAAACAACCAAGCGGAATCTTTACCAACCAACAAATCGCCGGCGGAACCCGTAAAACCGCAAATCCAAGCTCGCCGTTGCTTGGCTGCTGGAACTGATAAATTTAAGTGTTCGTCAACCGCTGGGATGAAATAGCAATCTAAGCCATAATCTGCCATCAAATCGCGCAAGTCTGCCAGTTTTGCAGCGGAGGTATCTTGAATATTTGTATTTGCTTTCAAGTTAGTGGAAACCATTTTGAATTTTCCTATTTTACTTGTTTAAAATTGTCTTCAAACCTTTAACTAATCTCCTAATACCTGCGGTGGCGGTTGCTTTCTCCAAAGCACCGTAAGCAACCCGCAAATAGCAGCCGTTATCCATGCCGAAGGTTGTACCGGGAAGCACTGCTACGTGATATTCGCGAATTAATTTTTCTACTAATTCCATTGTATCGATTTCAGTATCAACTTTCAAGAAAAAGTAGAATGCTCCGCAGGCGGGGGAAATTGTACACAAGTTTTGGATGGTATTGAGTTCGTCTAATACGAGTTGTCGCACGGATGCGATCGCCCTTACATAATTATCGCAGTAACCTCTACCAACTTGCAAGGCTCCCAGGGCTGCATATTGAGAAATTACTGGGGGACAAATTAAGATTGTATCTTGAATTTTTCTCACTGAAACGAGCAAGTGTTCTGGGATTACCATATATCCGATCCGCCAACTCGCAAAACCGTAGGCTTTGGAAAGGCTAAATAGAGAAATTGTATGTTCGCTGCTGTGGGGAAAAGCAGCGGGCGAACAGTGTTTGACGCCGTTATAAGTAAAATATTCATAAGCTTCATCGCTGATGTGATAGATGTTGTGCTGGCGACAAATTTCGTTAACTTCTCGGAGTGCTTCGGCTGAATAAACAACACCAGTGGGATTATTTGGTGAAATGGTAACTATGGCTCGCGTTTTGTCGGTAATTGCTTTTTTTATAGCATCGATATTAAGTTGATAATTGGCGTCAGTTTCTACTATCACAGGTCGGCAACTTGCCATAATTGCCGCCATTTCGTGGTTGAAGTAATAAGGTGATTGGATAATAACTTCGTCTCCCGCCGAGGTGATAGCGAGAATGGCGTTGGTAAATCCCATGTTGCTGCCTGCGGTAACGACAATGCAGTTTTTGCTATTAATTTCTATGTCGTTATCTGTTTTTAGTTTGGCTGCGATAGCATCTTGTAATTGTGGAATTCCTTCCACGGCTTTGTATTTGTGATTGTCGGTATTTGCGAAGAATTCGGGGATTTTTTCAAATGATTCTTGTGGCGGATTGTAGTAAACTACGCCTTGTCCTAATGATATCGTTCCCGGATTTTGGCGAATCAGTTCGCCAACTACTGGAATTATGGGCGACTGTACCGATTGCATTCGAGTCGGCTGATTTTTCATATAATTTTTGTTTCTTGGGGCGTTAAGTAAATTGACATAACTTACAGATTAGAACCCCGATTTGGAGGATTCAGGGTTCTGGGTATTTTGTTGTTTGGGAGATTATTTAAGGATTTACGCTATCGCAAATCCAGTAAATTGCCGTACATAAGGCGCTCGAAATCCCAACACAATATCTGTTTTATGGACTCCAAATTCGAGAAATTGATTTGCAATTCCTGCTTCAGTAAAATCGCGCTGAATCCAAATCTTTCCATCTTTGATATCAACATGAATCGGACATCCATGAATTCGTTCTTCATCCCGCCATCCCACATACAACAATAAATAGCGATCTCGTTCAGTATCGAAAACAATTTCAGTGGTTTCTACATCTTGCTCAGACTGCTCTTTCGCGTGTTGATGTATGACTTTTTGAACTAAATGGCGATAATCTAATCTTTCCATTTGGCCTAAGTCTTATTATATTATAATTAAACTCTCTCAACTTCTATTTTAGAACCTTGCGGGGATTTGGAAACTTTAACTTGGGCGGGCAATCTTTCGCCCAATTCTCTAACGTGGGTAATCACTCCAATCAGCCTGTCTCGCTGGCGCAAAGATTCTAAAATTTGAGTAACGCTTTCGAGAGTTTCGGTATCTAAAGTACCAAATCCTTCATCTAGAAATAAGCTGCCCAAGTGAGTTCCTTGAGACAGCTTTTCTGACAAAGCTAAAGCCATTGATAAGGAAGTGGCAAAGGTTTCGCCACCGGAAAGAGTGCGTACTCGTCTAGCTTCGCCGCCGTTCCAATTATCTGCTACCCAGTATTCGCCGTCTTGGTTTATTAGTTTGTAGCGATTTTCGGTTAATTCTTGCAAGATTAAGGTGGCGCTGCCGACTAATTCTGCTTCTAAATGTTCTAAAATGTATGATTGAAATTCGTTGGATTTGAGATTCTGGGCTAAGGTGTGATAAGTTTGCTCTTGTTCTGTGAAATTTGTGATTTGCTGTGACAGTCTTTCGGCTTGTTCGAGATTTTGAGCTGCTACTTGAATCCACGCTAACAGTTCGGCGCGGTTGTTGTTGGCTTGTTTGAGGTTTTCTTGGGCGGTATGTTTTGCCGATCGCACTTGTGCTAAAGTATTTTCATCGGTAGTTCTGCCTGCGATCGCCTCGCTCAAATCTTTCGCCCGCGTCTCTAACTGAATTTTTGATTCGCGGTGAGAGCGAATAGCATTTTCCCATTCTGATTGTTCCTTAACTGTCGCAACCGCTGCTAAAAATGTCTCTTCTGTGAAATCAGCCGCTGTTAATTTTGCTGACCAATCCAGGTTTAACTGCTGTTTCTGGGCTTGGGCTTGTCCAAAAGCTTCTCCAGCTTGTTGCTCTCTCTCTGCGGCTTGAATAACCTTATTTTGAGCAGTTTGATATGATTTTTCGGCAACTTTCAGCAGATTTGCCAAGTCTTGCTTGTCTTGTTCTAAGACTTTTGCTAAATTAGCATAAGGTTGATATTCAGTAATTTGATAAAGCGCATTTACACAACTTTGCAACTGCTGCTGCCGACGGTCTGATTCGGCGATCGCATCTTGATATTCCTGCTGTTTAGCTGCTTGAGTCGCCACAGCAAAATTAAATTTTTGTTGAAAATTATCATATTCCAATGATGCGAGTTGGAACTGCTGTTCGGTTTGGCGGTATTGGCGATCGCTCTCTTTAAGTATTGCCAACTCCTGCTGCAACCCCAAGCTTTCCCACTGAGGATTTTCCAGCACTTGAGTGATTTGCTGCTGCAATTGAGCAACTTTATTCGCAGTTAATTCCAACATTTGAGCAATTTCAGACTCTTTTTGCCGGCAGGCTGAAACTGCACTTTTTCCCTCAGCAGCCAACCTTTGAGCATCTTGAAAAACCTGATTTGCATCCGCCAATTTCCGCCGCAAACCAGCGACATCGACAATATTAGAATCGGGCAAAGGAGGGAGCCGATCGCTCTCAGGATGCACCCCCCCACACACCGGGCAAGTATCGCCAGAATTCAGCGACATTCTGACAGCAGCAACACTCTCTAAACGTGCCGCTTCCGCATTAGCGGTTTGGGCCGCTTCTAACTCGCGATCGCACTCTTTTAGTCGGATTTCTGCTGCTTCTAAATTAGTGGCAACCTCCACATAATTTTGTTCAGCCTTTTCCTTCTCTGCAATAGAGTTCTCCAACTGTTCTTCCTGAGTTTTTTGCTGCTGGGCAATTAGCTGCAATTCCATCAATAAGGGTGCAATTTGCTGCAATTGCTCTAAACGCTTTCCTCCCGGCGCATACTGTTCGAGTTGTGCCGCTGCTTGAGTAACTCGAAAACCCGCGCCTTGAATTTTAGTGTTAGCAGCTTGCAAATCTTTATCTGCTGCTATAAAAAAGCGGAGTTTTTCCTGTTGAATTTTTTGGGCAAGCGCAACTTCTTTTTCTAATTGAGCGCGCTGTTCTTCATATACTTTAGCAGCAGCTAAAGCATCTTCGCGAGCCTTAATTTGTGGCGCTAGCACCTCTTCTTTCGCTTTTGCCGCGTCAAGTTGCTGTTGCTCTACTGCTAGCTCAGATCGAGCTTTAATTAACTGCTTTCGCGCTGCCACCGAGGCACTTTCTGCAGTTTCATACTGACTGCGAGCCGATCGCACTAAAGCCCAATCTCCCTGTAAATGATTGGCAGCTTGCGCTCTTTCTAAACGCTGTGCTAAAATTTTCATCTCAGCGGAATTAGCATTTAATTCAGCCAGTTGTTGTTGTAACTCTTGCCAGCGAGCTATTTGCGAAAATAGCTGTTCCTCTTCATCTAGATCCTTCTGAGCTTTCATCACAGCGCGATCGAACTGGGGCAACTGCTGCTCTAAAATCAAAAGTTGCGATCGTCTTTGAGCCACCTCATCCGCCGTCGGCGCACTCAAATCCGCTAGCTGCCTTTCCACCATTTCCCGTTCCTGTTTCAGCAACTTTGCGAGTTCATTTGTTTCCTTCCGCATCTGCTCAAAAATCTCAAATCCCGCTAGCTGCCGCAAAATTTCCCGGCGTTTTGATGTATCCCCTTTAATAAACTCATCAAACTTGCCTTGAGGCAGAACAATTGCTCGCGTAAAAGTATCAAAATCCATTCCTAAAATCTGTTCAATGGTATTTTGAACAGCAACGATACTCGTCCCCAAAGTTTCCCATTGACCATTTTGCCAGTTGTCCAAAATCACCTTATTTTCGGGAGATTTCGGACGAAAACGCCACCTTCGCGTCACCCGATACTGTGCCGAACCCACAGCAAAACGCAACTGCACTTTTAAATTTTCGCTGCCTTGACTTGCCAAATCACTTACTTGTTTGCCGCTGCGAGTTGTCGTGCCAAAAAGAGCGTAAGTCATGGCATCTAGGAGTGAAGATTTGCCCGCACCTGTAGCACCAGTAATTGCAAACAAATCGAGTTGAGAAAAATCTAAACGCTGTTCGCGGTGGAAGCTGGTAAATCCTTCGAGAATAAGTTCGAGTGGACGCATACTGATTTTAGATTGGGGATTTGGGGTTTTAGATTGTTATATTCAGGTCTACTGTCTTCCTTCTACAGTCTTCCCGATCCCCCCTAACCCCCCTTAACAAGGGGGGGACAAGAGTATTATCAAAGTCCCCCAACAACCAGGGGGATTTAGGGGGATCTAGACTCGACTACAAGCGACATTGAGCGTGGGTTTCAGTCTTAACACTATTTGAAATTTGAGATTTTGGATTTTGGATTGTATCTTTTTACCCATTTAATTGTTAACTGTTTCCTTAAACTTCTTGTACAAATTTTTAAATTCCTCCAATACTGCCGGTTTTGGTGTCGTTCCCAATCGGTTTTGATAATAGTTGCAAAACTCTGCTGCCGGATCGAAATTATTGGGATCGATATTAGTTATTTCGGTTGCTTCTAGCGCTGCATCTGGATAGCGCGGTTCAATTAACAGCGCTTGAGAACAAATTTGGCGCACTCGATCGGCAAGTCCGATTTGCGGACTGTCCAGTTCTACAATTACTTTCAAGAAACCCGGATGATACTGATGAGCTTGTAAAGTTTCATCCAGATTGTCGTTATGACATTTAAGCACTTTTAAGGGCTTGTGGCAAGCCACAGGCTTAAATTCCACCTTGGCCTGACTTCCCGGCTCAACTTCTATCAAGCAAAATCCTTTTTCCTGTTCCGCTTCTCCAAAATCTAACTGAATCAAAGAACCGGAATAATAAGCGGGAGAAGTCTCAGAAATTCGCTGGTGAATGTGGATGTGTCCGAGGGCAACATACTGAGCTTCCGGCGGCAGAGTTTGCGAGGACAGCAGGTATTTTTCTCGCGTGTAATAAGCGGCTTCAGATTTGGCCAAGCGAGCGCCGTCAATGCTCATGTGTCCCATGAGAATATTGACAGTATTGTCTCTAAACTCTCTGGTTAAATCTTCGAGTAAATATGCTACTATTTCGCGGTAGTCTTTTCGGCGATCGGCATCGCCAGACTGCCAGAGAGAATTAGCATCTAACAGTCTTTGTTCGGAAGCAAAAGGCATCGCTCCCACACAAAGTTTACCGCTTTTTGTATTGAGAGTAATCGTGCCGCCGTCTGCAGAAAGCCTGGGTTTGCCTAAAGCGCGCACACCGGCGAGGGAAAGCAATTGCGCGATGCTGTCGATGCGGGATGCGGAATCGTGATTACCGGCGATCGCAATTGCGGGAATTCCGGCTGCTTGGAGTTCGCAGAAAAAGTTATAAGCAATGCGTTCGGCGTAAGCGGGAGGGTTGGGCACGTCGAAAATGTCGCCGGCAACGAGCACAGCATCGACATCCAAGGCTTTTGCTTGCTTCAAAATCTGTTCGAGGGCGATCGCAATTTCAAAAGTGCGATCGATCCCTCGAAAACGTCGCCCTAAATGCCAGTCAGCAGTATGAATTATTCGCATAGTACAAGGAGTTTTTTGTTTATTTTCATAGAAACCTGTAACTTTTCAATCTTCCTCATTTTCGTGAATGGCTGTTTCAATCTCATCACGATATGCCTCAGCATAACTAAAAGCATTCACCAAATCTGTTGCACAGAGATCGGGATGACCTTCTAAAATATGAGCATCGGTGGCATCTTGACGGCGATAGCTTATTAACAGCCAAACAGGAATCCGCGTTTTTCGGATACAGGCGGCACCACCCATGACACCGGGAGTCTTTTGAATTCCAGACCCAAGGTATTCTATCACTTCTACTCACTCCGAAGGACGGTTAACTCGAATCAGTAAACTTCTCACTGATTCTCGATTAGCAATAGCTTCATTAATGCGTAAAGCCAACAGATCCCTATTTGAATCATCTTTACAAACAATGATACCAGCATGGTCGGGTTGTAATGTATGCAGCCTGATAAAATGACGGCGATTGAGCGTTAAAATAGCGCGGTCAATACTGACTGCAAAAGCTAACACTTCTTCATCAGGAATTTTTTGATTAGCATTTCCTGCTTCCTGTACGGTAAGGACATCGTGACCTAAAGCCCTCAACAATTCCACAACCCGCTTCGGAAATTGTTCATCTGCATAGAAACGCGCCACTTTTCAATCTTCCTCATTGTCTTGAATTGCTATTTCAATCTCATCAGGATATGCCTCAGCATAAGCCCAAGCATTCGCCAAATCAGCGGCACGCAGAGTCGGATAGTCTTCTAGGAGTTCAGCTTCAGAAATACCTAAACGGCGAGCATTCACCAGCACCCAAACAGGAATTCGCGTTTCTCTGATGCAAGCATCGCCGCCGCACACGCCCGGAGTCTTTTGAATTCCAGACCAAAATTTTCTTAAACTTTGGGCTAGTAATTCTATAGCTTGAGCCTTCTCTTCGGGAGTTAAAGCCAAGAGTTGCGGTTGCAATTCTTTCAGTGTCATGTTTGTAATTATTGAGGTCATGAATATTAATTTTTTTTACCATACAGGTATTCTAGCACTGGTGGCTAAATCAAAACTTTCATTCAACAGGCTTCACATCGTGAAACCGAGTATAATCAACCACCCGCCCTCCCGTCGCCGATTTCAAAAGAATATCTACAAACCGCATATTCCACATAATTTCCGACGCCACAAAAGAATGTCGCGCATGAATAGTTTGCGAAACAGTTTCGTCAATTCCTGTTAACGTAATTACAATTTCCGCTTGCTGTTCCATCAAGTCTTGGGCAGTAAGTTGGTACAAAGGACTGCTCTCCTCAATTGCGTGCATAACCGTCCAAGTTAATGCAAAAACGGGAGAGTGACTTCGCACCAATTGCAAATCGTAAAAACGCCGCATAAATTCTCCTTCCGGTGTTACCTCGTCACGGATCAAAGTAGCTCGCTGCTGCGCTTCTAAAATTTGGTTAAAACGCTGATTTGCCGTGCGGTACATCAGAGTCGGAACGCCGTTGAAAGGAGCGATCACAGCTACGCGGCTGAAGATAACTCTAGCTGTTGGTCGAGAAAATCTAGCAAAAGCCAGTCCCGTAATCATCGCGACTCCCCACAAACCAAAAAGCGCTTGGATCGCGACTATAGTATTAGCGTAATCCGTGCGCGGATACATAGAGCCGTAGCCGATCGTCGCCATTGTTTGCACGCTGAAATAAAAGGCATCTGGGAAAGAACCCGGCCGCGCGTTAGCAATGCAATCTCCTCCCGCCAAGTAAGCTAAAGCAAATAAAGAATTTGTGACTATATAGGAGAGACAAATGAGGATGAAAAATCGCGGCCAAGAAAGAGTTAGCAGCCTGTGGTAGAGGTCGGCAAAATGCAGGCGAGGTACTCCCAACTTGACAATATTTAAGGGCAATTGTCCTTTGCGACTGACTAAACGAGCCTGTGGCTGGTGCTTGCGGTTGATTTTCATTGCGATTTGTAACTGCGGCTGTTTCAATTTGTAACTATTGCTTTGACCGGGAAAACTTATCCTTTAGACTGATGTCTGATTCCAAATATTCGGATAAAAGCGGAGTTTAGAAATGGTTGAGCTTAACTGGCATGACTATCTCGTTATGGTTTCTTTTGTGGCATCTATTGCGGGTCTAGTCCTGCTGGGTGATAATCGTGACTCGCAGCCAACGGACGCTCGCACTTTGAGCGAAGAAATCCTAATCAAGATGAGCTTTACTTACTGGATAGTGTACTGCATCTCTTTTTTCGGGCTGAAACTTCACCTACCAGAAGATAGCTGGTTATTGCTCAGTTTGAAGCTGACTACGGTTCTTTCTTACTTGTTGACTGCTTCTAGCATACTCAGCCTGCCGCTGCAACGCATGGCTGTCCGACAAGTTGAAGATTGAAGGGGAAAGGGGAAGAAAATTCGCGCCTGCGGGTAGCCTGCGGTTGGAAACCGCGCCTACACAAACAAAACCCACCTACGTGGGTTAAATACCCCCTTTATCTCTTAGTCCGCGTCGGCGGACTTAGTTTGTGTAGTAGCGATTTCAATCGCCGAGTCCAGAGGCGTCTAAACGTTAATCGGATTTAGTATGATTCACTTTTTCATGATGTGAGGGATGCAGACTAACGCGCCCAAAATGGCTAGGGTCGATCGCACTGATACTTGAAATTGCCACTCTGTTTCTGCTGTCCCTGGGCTGCGGCCATCTCATCGAGTATCCGTTGGCCAAGCCGGCGCATTAGGGCACAGCAGTATGCCAGAAACTCGGTTGCTTAGGATTTAAAGCCTTTAGAGCTTTTCTTTTTCTCCTGCGGTTTAGACTTTGACTTATTAACTTCGCCTAAAGCTTCCTGAAATAAGTTGTGCAGGTGCACGGGAACGCTGGCAATTTCCGGGAGTTCGGGTTCTAAGGGTTTTTTAAACTCTTGCAGCAGGGCATCTAAATCGCGATCGATCTGAAAGTCGGTGCGTCCCAATACAGTTTGCAAAATTTGTTCTAATTTCGCTGGATTAACTTTAGCTAACCGCTGCCAAATCCAGGCATTAATTCCAGGATCTTCTAGATAGTTACGCACCAGCTTTTCGTAACCGGGAACGGTTGAAAAGTCTTCGGCTGCTAGCAGTGCAGTAAATTGAGCGTAGGTAGACAAAAAGGTTTGTCCCCAGCGAGGATGAGAAAGTGCTGTCACCTGTTCGGCTTTCTTGAAGCGATCGGGCAATTCGACTTTCGGCATTACCATTTTTGAACTAGCATTGCTGTCGAGCATTACCTCAACTGCGTTAGCATCCGCACCTGCTGCGGCGATGGCTGCTGCTTTGACTTCTTCTCGATCGACTCCGGCATCTTCAACGATATCCGCCAGAGATTTACTTCCATCAACGCCGATATCAGCTAGGTGTTTTTTAGTGATAAATTCCTGAAATTCAGCCAACTGTTTATTTAAGTGATATCCCGATAGCGTTACTTCCTCACTGCCAAAAAATTCGGTAAAATCTTCGTGGTAGTGTTCTACCGACTGCCAAGCTTGCTCTAACAATTCCGGCGCATCGCTGTACAGGTTATTTTTCTGATTTTGCTTGAAATTGCCGATCGCCACCGCCAACTTCGGCTTGCCCAATTTCCCCATCAGGATGGGAGAGCTCGAAAGTATCCACCAGTCATCGGTAAGGGGAGAAATCCGAGCCCGCAAGATTTCTCCTAACTTAAAGCGAGACATTTCTGCAAGAAAATTAGGACTGTTGGGCTTGACAACGTAGTGCTTTGCCGTCAGCCAGTTCATCAGTTCAAACCTGTCGGGGAAAAGTTGAGTGATTTCAAATAAGCCAGCGAAGCTTCTGTGCTCCCAACTTTCCAGCAAGCTACGATCGCTCTCGGTTAAATCCGGCTGACTTTCGACAAATAGGTCGATCGGCGTTTTCTCTCCGACTTTACCTTCGATGGTAAAACTGTCAATCACTTGATTTTGCTGAGCAATATCGTAGCGCTCGCCGGTCGAGCGAGCAGCAGCATAAGCTTCCAAAGCTACCGCCAACTCTCCTTCAGCATCCAGCACAAAATCAATTAAATTTTGCTTGAGTGTCCAAGCTCTTTCCAACATTTCATCCACAAGTAATACCAATTTTGAATGAGAGGATTTAGATTAACAATTATCGGACTGGAAGCCACCGACGCTTTACGATCCGGCTGCGATTGAAGAAAGCGCATCGCGAACACTGACAAAAATATGCGATCGATGCCTCAGTCCTGAATTAGTTTAATTTTAAGGCTAATAGTCAAAAAAAAATGCCCATCTCCAACCGAAGCATCCCGATTTTGTAAAAAGCGTTTATTACGAGTGCGATCGTCCCGCACAGCAAAGCCTATACGTCTATAGCGAGTTCTCACAGCGAACAGCCCTGTGAAAGAAAAATCGTGCTGAAAAATGCGATTTCAACTTAACCTAAAAATACCCCTCTCCGATGTAGAGAGGGGCTGAAAATCCCCAAAAACTTCGCTAATCTCGCGTTTAAAACTGTGCAACCTATCAACAACAGTCCAAGACGCAGCAACCGGGTTTTTTTATCAAAACACTTCCCTGCATTCCGGTACCCGGCTAAAAATAACCGGAACGCTTGAGTTTGTGTGTCTCCCAGACAGAGAAATACTTGGCGTAAGCCCTTAGCGGCCGTCTTTGTCAATGTCACCAGGAACAGCGCGTTCCACCCGATCCCAAGCGTCGCGCGTGGCGTGCTTAGCTTTTTCCCAACTCACTTTAGACTTACCGCGATTTGTTTCGTAGTCGCGCTGCAAATCCGGTTCGATCTCGTGGTATTTCTTACCAGTAGCGCCATAGCGGCTGTATCCCTCATAACCAGTGCGGTATGCAGGCTGATAGTCTTCGTAAGTTGTGCTCGTGTCGGCGTAAGGACGGGAACTGTAGTTGCTTTGCCAGTAAGCATCTTCTACCGTGGGGTCGATCGCCTCGCCCACCTCTTTGCCCACCAAACCGCCGCTAAACGAACCCACAACAGCGCCCACAACAGCTCCTACAGGCCCGCCGATGGCACCGCCGATCGCAGCACCCGCAGCACCCGCACTCGCCGCACCAATACCCGTTGCGACTGGATGAGCTCCCTTTTCCCCGGAAATCGGGTCTAGGTTAGCATCAGGTTCATGTACCGTTTTTTTGTCATCGCTCATGATATTTTTTTCCTTTTATCTAAATGTAACTATTATTAAATTTACCTTTTAAATTCATATCTATTCATCTGCCTTGAGGATGAACCTGCTAGCTGAAAAACGAGGGAAATGAGAACATACTTCTCGACTCAAAAACGAGTTTTACACGCTACTCTCAAGCAATAAGGTGCGCCGAGGCGCACCCTAGATAATTATGTTCAACTGAGTTCTGAGATCGGCTCAATTGTGTACTCAGTGAAGTTGTGTATTTACCAGCAACTTGAGTTATATCTAAATCTCTTGATTAATTAGTTGCCCGTGACCTTTTCGATCAAATCTTCAGCTTTTTGAACTATGCCTTCTTGCGGGTGTTCTCCCTTGTACTCCTTTAAGCTTTCGTCGTAAGCTTTCTCTACCTTTGCAGGATTTTGAGAGGTTTTGACTATTTCTTCGTAAGCTGCTTGGGGATTGAGATCCTCGAAACTTTCTGCGGGGTCAGTAATTTTAGCTTCTGGCGGCGCCTGAGTTCTGTCTTGACCTGCGTAAGCAGCCTGACTGGGTACTACCGCTAGACTTAGCAGACCAATGAAAGCCAGCGTACATACCAGCAAAATGCTTTGGCTCAATGTTTGTCCGAGAGCTTTTAAAACCCGCTTCATATCAACTTCTCCTCGTATTTTTCCGCAAAAATTATGGTGTTTGTCGCCCCTTCACTGCGATCGCACATTTCAAAATTTAGCGATCGGGGCAACTTTTGTTGCAAGTGCTGCACCCAGATACAGCGAAAAGGGAGATTTACCGTGTTGTGAAATATATTAAACGCCTGCTCGTTAACTTTACTTCTACCAAAAGATAGATTAGTTCTCACCGCTTCTCAATAGAAAATTCCTCACATCACGTACCATGCTCACTAACAGGCTAGGAGTGCGCGTTCCACAACAAATAAACTTTCTTGGATAACAGACCCCAAAGCCTGTTTATGAAAGGCTGATTGAGATTGCTACCCCATTTCAGTTATTCGCAACTGGAGAAACATCCTAACGGATTTAAAGCCAAAAGTTACAAACCTTCTTGATTAATATCGAGGTTGCGACTCTGCATCGCTTGTTCAAATAGTTCGGTAGAAAGAGCTTGCTCTACCGACCAAACGCCAGGTTTTTCCAGCTTTCCTTCTAACATTAATTGAGCTATGCTGCCAGTACCGATGCCCGTAGCGACGGCAGCACTGGGGTGTATCGCTGTCGAGCAAACTTTAGCGGGTTGACCGTTTTTGAGACCGGTCACTTGCGATCGCACTGCCACACCAACCCCACTAAAACTATTAGTAACACTGGTCATCCCATAACTGACGTAGGAGAGAAATTCAATCACGGAGTTATTTTTGAGCCAGCTAGCGGGCCAATACTTGGCAACAAACCAGGTAAGGTGATTGTAAAGGTCGGGAGACGTGCCGAATTTAGTCACAACTGATTTGACCGGGAAAGTTTCGGGCAAAGTGATTGCTTCCGGCATATCAAACCAGTACACCCCTGTTTTGCCGTAGGGCGCGGGAAATTCAATTGTTTCGCGCTTGCTGTAGGGTTTTACTTGCTGCCAATTGCCGTCTTCCCAAACCTCAAAAGGGGTTTGCAAGCCTAAAAAAGTAGTTCTCATGACGGTAACGCCAGCGCCGCCAGAACCTCCGACTACATAACTCAAATGGATGTGTTCTGCTTCATCTAATTGTTCCACATCTCGGCGCACCATGCTATTAGACACACCGGGGAAAATCCCCGTATTAATAATAGCCGTAATCCCAGCATTTTTAGCAGTTTCGCGCAATTCTAAAGCTCTGCGAGTAAAACTGCGGCTGTCGCTGACATCAGTATAATTAACACCTGCTTCTATGCAAGTTTTTAATACACTAGCGTCTCGGTAGTGAAAAGGCCCGGCACAGTGAACGACGAGATTAGAGGATGAAACCGCTTGGTGCAGGGCTGCACTGTCTGCTAAATCTAAAGCTTGATACTGCACCCTATCCGGTGGCAATTCCGGCGTAATAGAGCCTTCAGGGTTGCGTCCGGTAATAGTAATTTCTGCATCGGTATGGGTAACAAGGTCTTGGGCAACGCTGCTGCCAATTCGTCCCCGCCCGCCGACAATCAAAACTCGGTTTGCCATGGCTCAAAAAAGGGTAACGCCAGGTTTAAGTGTCTCAAGTTTGGGTAGTTCTTTTCATCCGCATAAAGTATGAATTTATGAGAATGCCAGAGGCTGGGGGATCGGCAGCGATGCCCCGATCCGCAGATGGGGAGCGACTTCTACCAGCGACTTGCCTGTTCTGCTTTCATTAGAGTTTTGGCTGCGACGCTAAATTAAAAAATGCCTTCACCGTTAACTTGTTCTTCTAATATTGAAAATTTTATCGATGGAATACGCTCTGTGATGCAAAAATATTTTAACAGGTTTGATGGAACGGGAACCGCCGCCACCGATCGCGAAAGATGCACAAGATTTAGAAAAGGTATTGAGGGCGAGCGCAAATCGTTTTCCCTCCACAGGAAATCTAACCATAAAAAGTTCTCGCACTCGCACGCTGATAAATCAATACAAACAAACGCAGATGTGATTCATCTGCGTTTATTTGCGTTCATCTGCAGTTGCTAAAAATCTTACTTCTCATTACTCCGAAATACCGACTTACCCTTCGCTTTCAGAGTATTAGCCGCATCTGCGAAAGTCTGGGCGAAAGGCTGCTGCGAGTGCATGAAAACGCGAGCGGTATTGCGTCCCGGCATCCCGGAAATCGAGCCACCCGGATGCGTTCCCGCCCCCGTGAGGAACAAACCGTCGATCGGTGTTTTGTAATTAGCCAACTCCGGTAAAGGACGGAAAAATATCATCTGATCTAGCGTCATATCAACGTGATAATAATTTCCCTTCAACGCGCCCAAACGCTCTCCCAACTCCGCCGGACTTTCCACGTGGCGGCCGATAATTGCATTTTTGATATTGGGTGCGTATTCTGCTAATTTATCGATGCAGCGATCGGCAACTTTGTTTTTCAGCTCATCCGTCCAACCCGTACCGTGCTGGCCGGTTCCTTCAGCATTTTCGATCATGTAAGGAGCAAAAAATTCAATCCAAGCCGTATGATGTCCGGGGGGAGCCATTGAGGGGTCTAGTACCGTCGGAAACACCACATACATCGATGGGTCAGAGTCGGGGATTCTGCCGATTGAAGGGTCGCTGTGAGAAATTTCAACGTGTCTCACCGAGTCGGCAATTAAAACCGACCCGATTAAATATTCGTCCCGATGATTCCAGCGCTCGAATCTAGGCGCTTCATTGAGAGCTAAGTCTATTTTGAGAATAGTCTCGTTGTTGTTAACAATTTTGCGCTCCAATCTTTCCCGCAAATCCGGGTCGGCACTGTCAACATCGCTCGAGTCCATTAAGTGCAGAAACAAGCGCTTAGCATCAATATTAGAAATGACACCTTTTGTAGCGCGGTATTCCGTGCCGCCGGCAACTCGAACTCCCACAGCGCGACCATCATCAACTAATATTTTCTCTACGTGCTGGTCGGTAAGTACCACACCCGAGTATTTTTTCACTACATTAAGCAGCGCTTGCACTAATGCACCCGTCCCTCCGCGCGGTCTTGCCATGCCGGGATTGTGCCTCATTGCCAGCATAATTGCGCCTACAGCCAGGGTTTTTTGCGAAGGAGGGGCGCCGAGTTCTGAGGCGAATCTTGCGAGGGGTGCTTTGATAAATTCCTCGTCAAACCACTCGTTTACAATGTCTTCAGCGCTGGTGAGCATCGTGCGAATAAAGTCCAGCGTTTTGTCGGGGGAACCGATGACTGACAATAAATCTTTGATCTTTGCAATATCGTAGTTGCCCAGAATATCTATGATGGATTTTGGTGGCGCATTAAACATCGGAACCATTGCACCTAAAGCCCGCTGCCAAAAGTCTGTATATTCTGCATATTTTTTAGCATCGCGCTCGTTGTAGCGGGCAATTTCAGCACAAGTTTTTTCTACAGATTTGTGCGCTAAGAAATATTTGCCGTCGGGATGCGGACAAAAAGCAACTGGATCGCAGAAAAGATATTCTAAACCGTGTTTTTCCAGTTCTAATTCTTCTACAACTGGCCCTAAATGGATAAATTCGTGGTCGATCGCGCACATATTGAATTTAAAGTCCGGCAATTCGGGAATCGCAGCTTCAGTAGTTGCCGCGCCCCCAGGAACCGAACGTTTTTCTAACAACAGGACCGTATATCCCGCTTTGAGGAGATAAGAGGCACAGACGAGTCCGTTGTGACCTGCGCCTATGATAATGACATCATACGTTTGCATAGATGAAGTTCTAGGGATAGGATATTTTGCTTAATTTTACAAATGTTAACAACTTAGCCGTCTCTACCAATAGTAATAGATTCATTGTCAGTAAGCCTTTTTAGCATCTTACAAAAGATGGAGCTTTGACAAAATGCTGTTGTGCGATCGCCTTATTTCTTCTTAATTTTACCGAGCGCTCACCCTTCTCAAATCGCGGGAATATTGTACTCTATTTAGCCACATTTATCTGCATTCAATTAAAAAGTTAACGAAACAAGTAACAAGGAAGAAGGAACAGGAAAGGGGGCATAGGAAATAGGGAATAGAAACAGTTTTGAGAGGTTTTTTTCCTGGCAACACGGCGAGGGGAACGAGTTAAGCCCTAGGAAAATTAGTTACTCCACACTCAAAACTGCTAGCCAATTACCAATTAGTACATTGAGACATTTTACTTTAGTTGCTGAAGCGCCGCCTCAGCTTTTGTTGCACCATCATTGTTGCCTTGCTGGCGGTAAGTGTCGAGGGCTTTTTGAAAAGCTTCAATTGCTTCGGATTTGCGATCGCGCGCTTTGAGTGCCGTACCCATATTGTAATAAGCTTCTGCCCGGTTTGGATCGAGCGCAATCACTCGCCTAAAAGTGGCAATCGCTCCTAAAAAATCTTGTTTTTTCAGTTGAATTTCCCCGATTCCTGCGTGTGCTTCCACTAAATTGGGTCGCACCGCAATAGCCCGCTGATAAGCTACAAGCGCTCCGTCGAAGTCGTTTTGAGCCTGGAGAAGTTCGCCAATTTCTAGCTGCACTTCTGGATTCCGGGGCTCCAATTTGGCAGCTTCTTCAAAAGCTGCTAGCCCTTCGGAAGTATAGCCGGCACGCAGCAAAGCAGTACCTAATTTTAACTGGACACCGGCTTGTTTGGGAGCGAGTTCGGCTGCTTGTTGGAGTACGGTGACAGCACTGGCAAAATTTCCCTGCTGGATCAATACTAAACCCATTGAAGAATAAGCTTGCCAATTTTTCGGATCGAGGGCGATCGCCTCTTGGTATGCTTTAAAAGAACCGCTGTAATCTTTTTGCTGAAAGAGTACCACTCCGAGACCGATCCGAGCATTGACATTTTTGCGATCGAGCGCAGCGGCGCGGCGGTAAGCTGTGGCTGCTGCGGGATAGTTTTGCAAATTCGCCATAGCATATCCTAATGCGTATTGGAAGTCAGCATTGTTGGGTTCCAGACCGATCGCTTGTTGGTAAAATTCTACTGAGGCTTGATAATTGCCCTGACGCGCTTCTAAATAGCCAATACCCGAAAAAATGCGGGGGTTTTCCGTATCTAAACGCGCTGCTTCCTGATAAATGGCGATCGCCTTACTGTAGTCTCCTAAATCTACCAACTCGCGCCCTTGTCGCAGCAGAGCATCTAAATTTGAATCATTTTGAGGGTTGACTTGAACGACTGTTTCTGCTGAGAGGGCTATCTGCGGCGCTGCGACAGCGAATCCTGCTACTAGCAACGTACTGAATACCAAGAGACTTTGTTTGTACACGGCCATTTGTTTCAAAGATTGTGTGGAATGGAAGAGCGAGTGGCTGTCACCTTGTTAAGCTGACAGCTTAGGGTTTACCAGGAATGTTTGAGCGACGAGATGTAGTACATCTACAGAACAAGACCCACTCAAAATTTTCGCGATTGAGGCCAACTGATGATTGTAACAACAACTGATATCATCCAAGGAGCAGAAATTCAATCTTACCTGGGAATTGTAACTGCTGAGGTTGTCTACGGCACCAATGCCCTGCGAGACTTCTTCGCGGGCATTCGCGACATCATCGGCGGGCGCACCGGCAGTTACGAGGAAGTGTTTCTCAAAGGACAGCGAGATGCCCTCGCGGAACTGGAAAAACGAGCCCAGCGCCTCGGCGCCAATGCCGTAATCGGGGTGGAAGTTGACACCGGCACGATTAATGTAGACTCTAGCGGGGCTTTGCTGCTGATTACTGCCGTTGGAACGGCTGTAAGATTGCGTTAAGCTGTATTTTCTGTATACGTCCGCATTTCCTGTATACGTCCCCGAACTTTTCTAACGGGATAAAAAAGTTATCAGTCATCAGTCATCAGTCATTAGCTAATAGCGGCTGGCGCGCGGGCTGATGACTTTTTCGTTTATTTCTTCAGACATAGAGACTGGTTATTTCCCCAGGCAGATATAGTTTTTATCAATCTCAGCCACAATCAATGCTTAGGTGAAAGATTGTTAAAAATTAAAGCAACTCTAAGAGGAAAAAAAAACCTATGTCATACGTAAATAGACCTGTAGATAACGTTGGTACCGAACCCGTGGTCGTAAATTCAGTGATGGAATACCACGATCGAGTACGTTGGGGTCCGATTTTTTCAGGTTTGGTAATTGCGATCGGCACACAACTGGTGTTAAGTGCATTGGGCGCGGCGATCGGCTTGAGCAACATTGCTAATTCAGGAGCTCCGCGCAGTATTTCAGGGGACGTGGGTGCCGGCGTCGGAATTTGGTCAATTATCAGTTTGTTAATTAGCTTGGCAGTTGGCGGTTGGGTAACTGCTCGCGCTTGCGGCCCAATGAATCGCAACACAGCGCTTTTGAACGGAGCAATTTTGTGGGCAACTACCTTAACAATTGGCTCTTGGCTGTTAGCAAATGGCGTAGCCGGTACTTTTGGCGTCATAGCTGCAAATGCGGGAGAAGCAATTAATCAAGCGCAACAGGGCGGGGTCGATTTGCCGAACCGAGCACCTAACGTATCTGCTCAGGATACTCGCAATATTGCTGGTAATGCCGCGAAAGCTGGTTGGTCGTTTTTGTTCGGCTCACTATTGGGTTTAGTTGCTTCGATGGTAGGAGCATCTGCCGGCGCCCGCACTCCCAGGAATTACTCATAAAAGTTTCGTCAGATACGGAAATTTCATATTCATGAAAGCACTTTTTTTAAGGTGCTTTTTTGTTGGTTTAATTCGTGAACTATTTTTTTTATCGTTCCCAGGCAGAGCCTGGGAACGAGGAGAATGAACGAGAAAAACAAGAGAGAGGTGCTTATAGCCCACCCTATAAATTAAGCGCTGAAGTATTTGGCGGCTGCGTGATAGGTGATAATTGCGGTTGTTGATTGTTCTGGATAAAGTTGTTCGCTTTCATCCATGTAGAGGTTGATGCGATCGCACTTTAACAATTCCAGTTGCTTGTACTGATCCGCCATGTTCGGACAAGCGGGATAGCCGAAACTGTACCGCGAACCGCGATATCTTTGGGCCAGCATATCGCGAATGTTGTCCGGTTCTTCGCTACCAAAGCCCAATTCGCGCCGAATTCGCGCGTGAGTCCACTCTGCGATTGCTTCCGCTGTCTGTACCGCTAACCCGTGAAAGTAGAGATAGTCGGTATATTGATGGTTAGCAAATAACTGTTGCGCGTACTCTGTAGCAATTTCTCCCACTGTCGCTACTTGCATCGGAAATACATCGATTTTACCAGATTCTTTGGGCGCGAAGAAGTCGGCAATGCACAGTCGGCGCCCCGATTTTTGCCGGGGAAATGTGAATGTTGCAGCGGGTGTCGATACATCTTGCCCGCCATCCATGATTTCTGGCTGATACACATACAAAGAATTGCCTTCAGCTTGACAGGGAAAATACCCGTAAATTGCTTGTGGCTGCAGTAAATTTTCGGTGATAATTTTGTGTTTCCATTCCTCCAATTTCGGATAAACTGTCTCAGCTAAGAAAGCGTCGTATTCTTCCCGCGATTGGTCTTTTGGCTTGCGGAACTGCCACTGACCGGCAACTAAGGCTTGCAAATCTAAGTGCCAGAAAATCTCCTCAAAGGGGATGTCTTCTCCCTGCAACAGTTTCGTTCCCCAGAAAGGAGGAGTCGGGCGATCGATATCTGCTGCAACTGCCTCGGATCGCCTGGTATCTATTACCACAGGAGTGTCTGCTTTCTTCGCATCTTCTACAGAAGTTTCTGGCGCAGCTTTAGCTTCTTTAACCGCCCCATTCTCCGGCCCTATTTCATCTAAAAATCCTTGCAAATCTTCCCATTTACCAGCAGATTTTGCTGGCATGAGTTTGTCCATAAAATGCAAGTCAGAAAACGCATCTTTGCCGTAAACAACTTTACCTTTGTATGTATTTTGGCAGTCTTCATGTACAAATTTGGGAGTCAAAGCCGCGCCGCCCAAAATTACCGGAACCGTGATTCCTTTCTGGTTGAACACTTCCAGATTCTCTTTCATGAACGCGGTAGATTTTACCAGCAAGCCACTCATCGCTATACAGTCGGCTTTGTGCTTTTCGTAAGCTTCGATGATATTGTCAACGGGCTGTTTAATACCCAAGTTAATCACTCGGTAGCCGTTGTTTGATAGGATAATATCAACCAAGTTTTTGCCGATATCGTGAACGTCACCTTTAACAGTAGCGATGATGAATGTGCCTTTGGCATTGTCCCCAGATTCGGACTTTTCCATGTGCGGTTCTAAATAGGCAACTGCCGCTTTCATGGTTTCTGCTGACTGCAATACAAATGGCAGTTGCATTTGTCCCGAACCGAACAATTCTCCGACTACTTTCATCCCGTCTAGCAAGAAAGTATTGATAATGTGGAGGGGCGGATAGGTTTCTAATGCTTTGGCGAGTTGGATGTCGAGTCCAATGCGTTCGCCGTCGATGATGTGCTGCTTGAGGCGTTCTTCTACCGGAAGGCTTGCGTCTTCTGTACGATCGCGCTTTGTAGTTTTGCCCGCAAACACCGTTGTCAGCTCGCCCAAGGGGTCGTAAACGCAAATTTCCCCGTCAAACTCCCGTTCGTCGTAAATCAGTTTACGGCAGATTTCTTGGTGTTTGGGGTCGATTTTGGCGAGGGGCAAAATCTTATTAGCGCTGACAATTGCCGAGTCCATCCCCGCTTGCATCGCTTCGTGCAAAAACATGGAATTCAAAACTTGCCGCGCCGCCGGATTCAAGCCGAAGGAAATGTTAGAAACTCCTAAAATTACGTGACATCCTGGCAATTCTTCGCGAATGCGGCGGATCGATTCGATGGTAGCTTTGCCGTTTTTTCTGTCTTCTTCAATCCCGGTAGAAATTGGCAATGCTAGGGTGTCAAAAAAGATTTCCTCGGCGGGAATTCCGTAGGCGACGGCGGCGTTATAGGCGCGTTGGGCGATCGCAAATTTTTTGTCTGCGGTTCTCGCCATCCCGTCTTCGTCAATCGTCCCGATAACTATGCCCGCGCCGTATTTTTTCGCCAACTCTAAAACTTGATAAAAACGCGGTTCTCCGTCTTCGTAGTTAGTGGAATTCAGCAAACATTTGCCGCCCGCAACTTTTAAGCCGGCTTCCATCTTTTCCCATTCGGTGGAATCCAGCATTAAAGGGAGAGTGGCATTAGTCACCACGCGGGAAACTAACTCTTTCATGTCTCGCACGCCGTCGCGGCCGACATAATCAACGTTAACATCGAGAATGTGCGCGCCTTCTCGCACTTGTTCCCTAGCCATTGCTACCAAACCGTCCCAGTCTTCAGCGTTTAGCAAATCGCGGCATTTTTTGGAACCGCTGGCGTTGAGTCTTTCACCGACAATTAAGAAGGAATTTTCTTGTTCGTAGGGTTGGGCGGTGTAAATTGAGGCGGCGGATGGTTCCCAAGTAATTTCGCGGATTTTGGGTTTAAGAGTTTTGCCAATTTCTGCTAGTTCGCGGATGTGATCGTAGCGGGTTCCGCAGCAGCCGCCGATGACTTGCACGCCTAAGTCTTCGACAAAGCGCATCAAGGCCATTTTTAATTCTATTGGCGTGAGTTTGTAGTGCGCGTGGCCGCCGATGTTTTCGGGTAAACCGGCGTTGGGAACGCAGGAAACGACGAAGGGGGAATGTTCGGAAAGGTATTTGACGTGTTCGGCCATGCGATCGGGCCCGGTGGCGCAGTTTAATCCTAAGATATCTATGGGATACGGCTGCAAAATGGCTAGGGCGGCGCTGATGTCGGAACCGACTAACATTGTGCCGGTGGCTTCCATTGTGACTGATACCATTAACGGAATTCGCGCGCCTTTTTTCTTAAATACTTCTTCAATCGCATTTAATGCTGATTTAATTTGCAGCACATCTTGACAAGTTTCGACAATAAATAAGTCAACGCCGCCATCATAAAGTCCTTCTGCTTGTTCGGCAAAAGCGGCGGTGAGAGTGTCAAAATCAATGTGTCCTAATGTTGGCAATTTGGTGCCTGGCCCGATCGATCCTGCGACAAATCTCGGTTTTTCTGGCGTGGAAAATTCGGCGGCGATACCCTTGGCAAGTTCGGCGGCAGTTTTGTTGAGATAATATGCTTTGTCTGCCAAATCGTACTCGGCGAGAACGATGGAAGCGCCGCCAAAGGTGTCTGTTTCGATGACATCGGCCCCTGCTTCGAGGAATCCCCGGTGCACGTTGGCGACGGCTTCCGGTTTTGTGTGGACGAGATATTCGTTGCAGCCTTCGTATTCTTTGCCGCCAAAGTCTTCTGCGGTGAGGTTTTGGACTTGCAGGTTGGTTCCCATTGCGCCGTCGAAGACGATGACGGGGCGTGAGGGGTGGTGGAGGCGATCGAGGAATCTGCTATTCATAAGCGGTAAAAAAAGGCAGGTGCTATATATTTACAATTTTATCTATTGTGCAATATTGTCAACAATTGTGTGAATGTTGGGGAATGACTAATGACTGAAGGATTTAATACTGCTGACAATAGTTCGATCGTACCTATAATTTTACCGATCGCCCTGGATTATTGTCAAAATTCTGTGGTGGGCGAGGCTGCGGGGGAAAAACGGGCTAGTTGTGAGGGATTTTTTCGCTTAACTGTTGAGGAATTTGGCTAAAATGCGATCGCCACAATTAAACGAGTCATATAGCAATCCTTGCAGGAGTCGTAAATTTTTACCCCACTCCAACCCTCCCCGAACCGCCTGGGATTCCCTCAGAAATTCACAAATGATGCGAGGATTGCTATAGAACTAAAGCATTAAGATTTCTTTCTCATCCTTTTGTTGGGAGTTCTTTTAGGCTGTCGCTTAATTTCACTTTCCACTCCGGTAAATTCTACTTCTTCTCTATTTTCTATATCTACACTTTTAACATCGCTTTCGGTTATTTTTTCCTTTTCATCAATTCCCTCATAATCCGGTAGATTTTCTATTAACTGCACGTCCAAACCATAATTTTGAATCGGAAATTGTGCGATTTCTTGACTAATTTCAACTTCTCCCATCCCCAGATCAATTTCCGCCGCCACTAAATCTTCCTCAGTAGCAGGAAAGTTATCAATTTCTTGACTAATTTTATTTTGTATTATTTCTTTCTCTACTAGCTGCATAGATAACTGCTGGTTTTCCCTTGACAATTCATCAACCTTAGTCCCAAGCATTCTAATCTGTTCGTTGAGAACGCGAATTTCTCGGTTTTGCTGCTGAATCATTTCTTCGGCATCAGCAAGAGTTCGATTTCTCTCTAATATCACCTCATTTTTAGTTTCTAATTCCAAAGCGCTCATAGCCGCTTTAATTACATTATAAAAATGCGGCTTAGATACATCAACTTGTTTAGCATTATGGCGACTTTTTCCCAAAAGTCCGATCTTTTGTCCTTGCTTAACAGCCAAAACAAAACCTTGATGATTTTTTATTTTTAATTCTTTGACAAAATCAACTTGAACTAAACTGCAAATATATTTGTGACAGTCAAAATAAAATTCTGCTTTCATCAAAAAGCACCCCTTCCTGCTACAGTCCCGCAGAATTATAGCATGAACAAGGTTAAAACTCGATCTAAATCTTTAAATGTAGGATTTGTTGTGCGTACTTTATCATATATAGTCTGGCAAAGGAGGTTTCTCATAACTCTTCAACGTATGCAATGTCAAGAGTTGCTGCTAAAATTAATCAAAAATCGACAACCTAGCGCTCCTTCCCTTCACAATCTCAATTATAACCGTTTGAGACATACTACTATTCATTATAGAAAATGTCTTGGCTATTGCCATAAATCATACTTTATGGTATACATAAATGTATGATTAGCTATTGTCGGGAAATAAATCATAACTACATATTATGGAAACCCAAAAAATATTAATAGCAACTAAAACATATCCATCGATTAGTAGAAAATACCGAGAAACAGTATGCACAGCGGGAGTTATATTGGATGAGGAAGAAAAACCACTTAAGTGGGTTCGTATTTATCCTATTCGCTTTCGACAATTAGATTTCGATCGGCGTTATCCAAGATGGTCTATTATAAGTGCTAAAATCGAAAGATATGATAAAGATTATAGATTGGAGAGTTTTCGGATAGATGATGAATCAATAGAAGTTGTGAAAAAAATTGACACGAGTAATAACTGGAGTGAACGAAAAAAACTTGTTTTACCACTACAGTTCAGCTCTATTCGGGAGATACAAAATCAAGATAAGTCTCTTGGTATTATAAAGCCACGAACTATTAAAAAGTATTTCTGTAAAAAAACCACACGTGAGTGGAGTCCCAAGCAGCAAGCAGTTATCGATCAGTTAGATTTGTTTGCTCCAACCATAGAACTTGAAAAAATTCCATATCAGTTTGGGTATAATTTTATTGATGAAGACGGCCACGAACATCGTTACACTATTAGTGATTGGGAAATTCAAGAACTTTATAGGAAATGTAGAGATAAATCTCAGAGTTTAACCCCACTTGCCAAAGAGCATGATGCCCTCGAAAAAGTAAGGCAAAAACTAGAGGTTGAATTTTTAGGCAATAAGGATTTATACTTTATAGTAGGAAACTTAAAAAACCATAAAAAAACTTTTATGATAATTGGCTTATTTTATCCGCCCATAGTTTCTCATACTCAGCTTACCTTGTTCTAATTCTAAAATTACGATGGATCAACTTATTTGCACCAAAAATCAATCTTCTCAATCCCCCGAAATTTCTCTTAGCATGACGAGTGAAGAGGAAGTTGAAGATTTGTGTAAGAGATGTAATGAATCGGAACTACCTGAAAATGAATACATTTTTACCTTTGGTTATGGAAATCGCAAAAACTACGACTTATTTTTAGCATATCTGCAAAATCATGATATTAAATATGTCATTGATGTTAGGAAAAATCCTCGCGCTTGGACTCGCAGATGGTATGGGGATAAAATTAAAGAATTTTGCTTTTCACAAAACATTGAATACATTTCCAAAATCGATTTAGGAAATACATCTGGCACCCAAAAATGGGTACCGCCCAATCAAAAAAAAGCCAAAGCTGCTTTGGGTGAAGTTGCAGAAATCACTCAGCAAGGCACAGTTCTATTGTTATGTGCTGAAATGAATCCCGATAAATGTCACCGGGTAGATGTTGCTGAGAAATTAGCCAAATTAGTTTCACTACCAATTAAGCACTTGCTGTGACAATAAATAATTGCACTGATATTTATCTGGTAAGAGACATAACGCTTAAACACCAGAAGACTTATCGGGTTTTTTCAGCAACTTTTGAATTACAAGTTGCACAGCCAGCAGCATCAAACCCAAAGATGCAAAAGCAAAAACACCCGCGCCCAAAGCCACAATCCCCATGACTAAAGTTCGCACAGCCGCGCCAATATTAATCGCAGTCACATTGTCAGAATGAATGGGCGAATTTGCAAAAGTTTGGACGATCGACAAAGTTAGCGCGTACAAAGCCGCCGCAAACCCGCCCGCGATCAGCGAACCAATCACGCACCGCAAAATCGTCGGCTGCGTGGAAGATGCAGAGGTTGCATCTCCAGCCGAACTCAGAGGTTTAGAAGTAGAATTTGGATTAGTTAAATCAGTCATGGCGATTTTAGATTTTAGATTTTAGATTTTAGATTTCTGGTTAATTTACCAAAACTAAAATCGGTGTTGCATGACATATTATCAGTTCTTCGATCTCAATAGACTCTGCGAAAAGTTAGATTCATCTTGACCCTCGGCTGTTAGACAGGTTTAACGGCCGATCGCGATCGCACCCTCTTGAAGTTACACCCTCGAAATCGGCGGTTTCGTCTCGTTTCCCTCCGAAAAAATCTGAATTCCAGTATTGCTAAACTGCGCTACCCAAAAATCCAAATCGGGAGAAGCGATCGCACTTTTAACCCGTTCCATAACTTGCTGAGCCTGCTCTGAAGACTCCGCCAGCGCAAACACCGTCGGCCCGGAACCCGACATCATCGTGCCCAAAACCCCCGCCGACTCAAAAGCCTGCCGCAACTGCAACACCTGCGGGTACACGGGCAAAGCAACTTTTTCTAAATCGTTGTGCAGCAATTGACCAATTTTCGATCGATCTTTTTGGGCGATCGCCCCCACCATCGGGCCCGAATGCAGCCGTTCCCGGCGGCACGCCAAATCTTCCGCTGCACAATAGGAACTACTGAACTGCTGGCGATAAGTTTGATACGCCCAGGCAGTAGAAATACTGAGATTGCGGTACTTCGCCAAAACCACATAAAAGCCCGCCAAATCAGGCAGAGGCGACAGTTTATCTCCGCGACCAGTTGCCAAAGCCGTACCTCCCCCAATGCAAAAAGGCACATCCGAACCCAAAGTTCCCCCCAATTCTTGCAACTCCGACTGAGTAAGTCCCAATTGCCACAGCAAATCCATCCCGACTAAAACCGCAGCCGCATTGGCCGAACCGCCGGCAAGCCCCGCCGCCACTGGAATCTGCTTGTGAATGGCAATCTCGACTCCGCCGTATTTCGCCAAAGCATCGGGGAATTGCTTCGCCAACAAATCCGCCGCCCGGTAAGCGAGGTTATTCTTATCAGGAGGGACTTGCGGGTGATCGCAGCGCACTCGAATCGTGTCCGTACCGATCGCGCGCAAGTCAATTCGATCGGCTAAATCTATACTTTGAAGTACCATCGCCAGTTCGTGATATCCGTCGGGGCGATCGCCTATGATTTCCAAATACAGATTGATTTTGGCTGAAGCTAGCAGAGAATATGAACGCATAGGTGATTAAGCCGCAGGTGAAATAAACCCCTGGTTGAAATTAATTGACACCAGTCCCCGTCCATTTTCTCACAACTCAAAGGAAATATTATGCAGGAAATGTGGAAAACTTTTTTTAGTTCCGGGTCATTTATTCCTCACGGTCACTGCTATCTCTGGCATACCCCGTTAGTCTGGCTTCACGTTGCCTCAGATTCGATCATTGCACTGGCGTATTTTTCCATCCCGATTACATTGGTTTATTTTATTTCCAAACGCGAAGATTTGCCCTTTAATTGGATCTTTGCCCTGTTTGGAGCCTTTATCGTCGCCTGTGGCCTCACTCACATATTTGAACTCTGGACACTTTGGCATCCTACCTATTGGCTTTCAGGAACAATGAAAGCAATTACTGCCTTTATTTCATTTGCTACAGCCATACTTTTGGTAGACTTAATGCCTCAAGCCCTAGCACTTCCCAGTCCCGCACAGTTAGAATCCGCCAACCGACTTTTAGAAGCTGAAATTGTCGAGCGCCAATTAGCGGAAGCGGCACTAAAAAAAGCTAAAGAAGAATTAGAAATTCGAGTTGAGGAACGCACCGCAGAGTTAAAGTCTCAAACTCAACAGTTAGAATTGGCAAACCGCCTCCTCGCATCGGAAATTGTCGAGCGCCAATTAGCAGAAGCTGCACTACAAAAAGCTAAAGAAGAATTAGAAATTCGAGTTGAGGAACGCACCGCAGAGTTAAAGTCTCAAACTCAACAGCTCGAACAAGCCTTGTCTGAATTGAAGCAGGCTCAATCAAAGCTAATTCACAGCGAAAAAATGTCATCTTTGGGGCAATTGGTCGCTGGGGTGGCTCATGAAATCAACAATCCGATTAACTTTATTTACGCGAATGTTACTCACGCTCGCGAGTATGCCGATAGTTTGCTAGATTTGGTGAATATCTATCAAGAGCAGTATCCGAATCCCCTACCCACACTTAAAGAAAAACTGCAGTCTGTAGATTTAGATTTTATTATCTATGACCTACCAAAAATATTAATTTCTATGAAAAACGGGGCCGAGCGCATTCTCGGTATTGTCAAGTCGCTGCGAATTTTTTCGCGCCATGACGAAGCAGAAATGAAATTAGCCGACGTTCACGAAGGAATTGACAGCACACTGATGATTTTGCAAAGCAGATTGAATGCTAAGCCCGGCTTGGGGAAAATTCAAATTATCAAAGAATATGGTAATTTACCCCAAATAGAGTGCTATCCGGGACAGCTAAATCAAGTGTTTATGAATATCCTGGCTAATGCTATTGATGCTTTAGAAGAGGACAGCCACAGCCAGTCGATTGCAGCCAATGAAACAAATCCCCGCCTGATCAAAATTTCTACCAAACTTTCAGACAGTGAAGTGGTAGAAATCCGAATTAGCAACAACGGGCCAGAAATCCCAGAATCGGTGAGGAACCAGTTATTTAATCCATTTTTTACCACTAAACCAGTAGGTAAAGGCACGGGATTGGGTTTATCGATTGGCTATCAAATTATCACAGTAAGACATAAAGGCGAATTGCACTGTATTTCTGCACCGGGGAAAGGTGCAGAATTTATTATTAAAATTCCGAGTCGCCTGCAATAAACCTTTAAGAATCCCCACACAACCTAAATTTAACTGTTAGTAGTCAGACCGAAAACTCCTTATAAAAAAAATACCCAGATATCCGAATTATTTAAGAATTCTGGTATCTAATACAATCCTGAACTTCAAACCTCGCACATAATATTATTACTCAAATTTACCCATTGCTCCACGCTTAAATCTTCGGCGCGAGATTGAGGATTTATCTGTAACTCTTCTAGCACTTGAACAAGTTTATCTAAGTCCACAGCCCCTTTCAAATTATTTCGCAGCATCTTGCGCTTGCTACCAAATCCCAACTTAACTAAATTCTCCAAATAGCGCGGATTAATCGCCGCAGTTTCTATCTGTCTGGGAAGCAGCCGCACCACGGCGGAATCGACTTTTGGCGGCGGAAAAAAGTCTTTAGACGGCACATCGCAAATTAACTCGCATTCTGCTAAATACTGCACCCGCACTGACAGCGCGCCAAAAGCTGTCGAACCCGGTTTAGCGTAAAGCCTTTGGGCCACTTCTTTCTGCACTAAGAGCACGATCGCATCGAAGGGTTTAGCAGCAGGAACAGATATCGTTCCCAGCAGTTTTTGCAGAATCGGGCCAGTAATATTATAAGGAATATTGGCAACAACTTTATTCGGATTTTGGAATTTGGGAAATGCCGTTAGTTCAGCCTCTAAGTCCATTTCCAGGATGTCGCCTTGTAGCAGTAAAAAATTGTCGGTTTTGCCGAGTTGTTTGGCTAGCTTGAGACACAAATCTCGATCGATCTCCACAGCAACAACAGACTCAGCCGCAGGCAGCAAACGCCGAGTCAAAATCCCCGTACCCGGCCCAATTTCCAGGACGCGATCGCGATCCAAAGAAGCTGCTTTCACAATCTTATCTAAGGCTTTCTCGCTTTTGAGCCAATGTTGAGCAAACTGTTTTCGGGGTCGGGTCGATCGCATTTTTTGAATTTTTGGAGAAATCTTAGCCTGTCATTCTATCACAGCTCAATATCTTTTCCTAACCTAGGGTCATGTTTATTTTTGTTAACAGGGGTTGAATTAACCAAAAAACATTGGCACTATAAAAAAATAAACGATAAAAAATAAATTAATTTATTCCCAATTACCAATTCCCCACAAATGAAATTCCAACGAGTATTTGGTACATTACCCAAAACCACAGCCAGCGCCCCCGGCAGAGTAAACCTGCTGGGCGAACACACAGACTACAACGATGGATTTGTACTTCCAACTGCGATTCCCCAGCGCACAACAGTACAAATCGGCTTCAGCAGCGACGATCGACACCATTTTTATTCAGCAGAATATGACGAACTCATAAATTATTCAGACGACGATACCATACCGCAAAAATTCGTCAGTTATATCTGTGGCTGCCTGAGACTTGTAGAAAAAGAAGGATACAAAATACCGCCAATAAATCTCTACATTACCTCGACTGTGCCGATCGGAGCCGGTTTGTCCAGCAGCGCAGCTTTAGAAATAGCCACCCTCAGAGGAGTGCGCGCGCTGCTGAACCTCCCCATAGACGACGTGCGGCTAGCTCAAATCGGACAGCAAGTCGAAATCCGGTATGCCGGCTTGAACTGCGGCATCATGGATCAAATGGCGTCGAGTTTAGCAGACACCAACACCATGCTATTGATCGACACCCGCAGCCTCGAATGCCGCCCGATACCTTTTCCCGCAGGCACAGAAATTTTAATAATTGACAGCGGCGAAAGCCACCAACTAGCCGCAGGAAGTGGCTACAACCAGCGACGCGCCGAGTGTGAGGAATCCGCGCGGATATTGGGAGTTAAAGCTCTTAGGGATATCGCCGATCCCCAAGCTGTCGAAGTATTGCCGGAACCCCTCAGAAGACGAGCGCGCCACGTCGTTACCGAAAACAACCGCGTGCTCGAAGCGCTAAAATCCGTGCCTGCAGAGCGTTTTGGCGAGTTAATGAATGCTTCCCATGCCAGTCAGCGCGACGACTACGAAGTTTCGGTGCCGGCAGTAGATGCGCTGGCGGCCATCTTGCAGTCAATCCCCGGAGTCTTCGGCGCAAGGCTGACGGGCGGAGGTTTTGGCGGTGCTTGCGTAGCGCTGGTGGAGAGTGGGAAAGCGGGTGCGATCGCATCCGAGGCGATCGATCGCTACCAGCGCACGGGTTATACCGGCCGCGTTTTGGTTCCCGAAGTTAAAGTTACTTCTTAACTCCTAAACTATCTCCCGACAAAGAAGGCCATCGCACAGTCACGATTACCGAATCCTCCTCGGCAGACCAATAATGAGGCACTCCCGGCAGCCACAGAGCATAATCTCCTTCGCGAGACAGCAAGATTTCTTGTTCTGGAAATTGCAGGCGAAACCGCCCTTTTACGAGGATAGAAAGCGTCGTGGCTGCCGCATTTACCGCCCACTGAGTCCTACAATCTCCGGCGGGGTGAGCGCCCCATTTTACCTCTAAAACAGAAGTCGATCGCGGGTCATCTTCAGGCGTCATAAAGTGACCCGCAAACCAACCGCCCCGACTTGCACCTTCAGCGCCCGCATTTCCGAAAATCACTTGAGATGACATCAGCTAATCAGGTAAACAACAAAGATGGTTAGATCTGACATCTTGCACCATTTTCAATAAGCTTTTTATGGGCGGGCAGGATGCCCACCCCACAAGAAATTCACTCTTTGTGGAATAGGCATCTTGCCTGTTCTGGAGAATAGTGCTCTGGGCGTGAGTTAAAGCGCGGGGAGTAATCTAACTTATTACTTGCGGCCCGAAGGTTGACCTTCCGTATTCGCTATTTCCCCAGCTTCCATCAACTGCTTAAAGCGACGTAAATCATTTGCAATTTGCTGTTCGGGAGCTTCGCCAAATAGTTTAGCAGCGCCAGCACCAATTGCACCGCCCGGAGGGTTGTATTCGATGACAACTTTTACCTCTGTACCCCGTCCCGCTGGTGCCGGTTGAAAGCGCACAAAACCCGAATTGTCAACATCAGCTCCTTCCACAGACGCCCAAGCAATTAAGCGATTTTCTTCTTCGCGGACAATCTCTGCATCCCATTCCACACTATTGCCCATCGGCGCACTGGCAATCCAGTGAGAACGGTTTTCATCGATGACCGTAACGTGTTTGAGATGCTTCATAAACCGAGGCAAATTTTCAAAATTGCGCCATAAACGGTACAATTCATCAGCCGGTTTGTCGATCGTCACGGTCTTTTCAACTTTAATGCTTTGATTCGGATCAGCAGCCGACTGCAAACCCTCCACAACCCCCAGACCGCGCGCCGCTAAACCGCCGCCCGCAACCGCCAGCAAAGCACCTCTCAAAGAACGCTGCGACAAACCAAAAAGCACCAGCGCCCCGCCACCAATTAAAGATGCCCAGCGTTCGGTATCGCCGCTGCTACTTTGGTTTTGTTTGTCGGAATTTGTCATTGAAGTAGATTCCATTGGTTTAAACCTGGTAAATTAATAGCGGAAAATAGCAGCTAAAGGCGCCTCGTCCGGCACTTGTTCCGGCGGCACCGCGTAAACAGTTCCGCCGTTGAGAATAGTTTGAATTGCTGCGGCATTCAACAAATCTTCGTCGCCCAATTCTGCATCTGGGTGGATTTGCACCGAGTTCGTATCGGGATTAAAACTACCCCACTGCTGAACGCCAAGAGCAACAAATAGTCGATCGACCCGTCCAAAATAAGCAGCCGAAACAGCTTCTTTCAAATCAGCAGAAATTTTATCGCTTCCTGTGAGATCGTGGTATTGTGCGATCGCCTCTGACTGAGCCTGCAAAAACAAAGGTTCGACCAGCGGCAAAGCTTCGGCCCGCAACTCTTCCGGCTTGAGAAGTTTCTGATTGCCTGTAATTCCTTCTTCAACTAAATGCGGGTAGGTATTGGCTTCTCGGTAAAGCGGGAGCAAATACTCAACTCCAGCTAACACTAAAGGAGCTTTTTTATTCCGCAAATATTCGTGCAGCGCCGCATCGATTATGTGGAAATACTGCAATATTTCCTGCTGGGGTTCATCTCGATCCGGACTTCCTTGACCGTGAAAACTTCCCGGCTGCTGAAAAGAATTATTAGTGCCTCCTTTTGAAGTAGCAATCCGAAACTGACCATCTTTAGCAGTCGGGTCATATTGCAGAGCCTCCTCAAGGCTTTTCGGCAAGTTTTCAACTTCAACTTCCCGAGCACTGTAAGCCGTACACTGAATCAGTCTCACTTCCTTTTTACTGAGAGCTAAAACATAAAATAAATTCTTTCCTGTCAGCATAGGCATCAGCGGTTTGACGTGAAAATTGTCGCTCACAACCACTAATTCATCAAAATTCACCGGACAGGTATAGTAGCGGAAAAATCCCGAACCGACAAAAATCGCCAGCAGGTTGCTTTGATTTTCCCAAAAGTTTTCCTGGTCAACTTCTGCTCTGACTGGCTCTAGCAATTGGGCAGCTTCTTTTTTGTCAAATCCGTACTCTACAATTTTGTCTTCAGCCTCTCTGATTAAATTTTTGAACCGAATCGGATTTTGTTGAATTTCTGTTCCTTGAGCCACTGGCATATAAATAGAGACACACAATCCAGGAGATTGTTGTACCAGCGCTTTGAGTTCCTCTACAGATATTACGTTCACCGCTGAAACTCCTTTGCTAAGGGGTTATGTAATGAAAACAACCGATGCTTTAAAATGTATCCCTCCTGACGCGGCCCCTGCGTCTGCCTAAAGTAAGGATCGGCTGCTGTAGAGCATTTCATCCCCGAACTAAAACGGGGTTTGCAGCCGCTGTTCCAATCGAACTGCTTATGACCTAAGATAGACGCGCCTAACTCGGGCGTTACTTTACCATAATTTAATTTAGCCGGGTTCAAATAATCGTTATATATAATAATGAAAACAAAATTTTTTCTGGGGTTGCTCTGGGCAACATTCATTGCCTACACCTTACTGCTAGCTCCTCTCGATCAGCCCGGAACGCTAACAGTTATGGAAAAAATGCTCACGTTGCAGCTAGAAGGAATTAACCCCTACCTTGTCACTATATTCGCTCTCATGGGAGTGTGGCCGATGGTCTACGCTTGCCTCCTATTCATTGATGAGAAAACCCAAGATATATCCGCTTGGCCTGCTTTCATCGCTTCCAACGGCGCCGGCATCATCGGCTTAATTCCCTATTTACTCCTCCGCCAGCCTCAGCCACAATTTTCCGACCGTAAAGATATGTTGATCAAAATATCAGACTCTCGCTGGACAGGCTTTTTACTTTTACTAACTACTATCTGGCTGTTAGCTTGGGCTTGGTTAAATGGGGATTGGGGAGATTATGTCAAGCAGTGGCAGTCAATTCCTTTTGTGCATTTAATAACTTGGGATTGTTGCTTGATGGCTGTAATATTTCCCTCACTTTTGGGAGACGACATGGCACGCCGTGGACTCGCGGACGATCGCATTTTTTGGGCAGTGTCTCTAGTTCCGCTGTTAGGGCCGCTAACTTATCTTTGTCTACGCCCCCCTCTCCCAGAATCTGCAACTGAAATCGCCACTTTCCCACTGACAGCCAGAAATTGAAACATTGAAAAATTTGGTAGTGTTCAAGATGTACTTTATTGACTAGCTCAAATGACCTGCCGGAGTCGTCATCCCAGTTGAGAAATTCCTCGAAGGAAAGGGTTTTTTGGGCGATCGCAACCATTGATATTAACCTTTTGCGTAGGTTGGCTCTCTGTTGTCTGTTTCTAGCTTAACGCTTTCGATATCCATTTTAGTGTGCATCAAAGGGGTAGTTTAGCAATACGATCGACCCATTCCTCTGCACTAGATACTGCCCAAATCAAGAGTAGTTCTTCCATGACAACTTCCATCGGTATTTTTCGGGAAACAATAATGACTCCAGCACTCTGATTAGTAGTAATGAACTCAGCAAATTCCGATGGCATTGTTTTGCGATCGTGGCTGACAAGAACACGTCTTTGCTGTGCTGCAATTGCCAGCACTTCTAAATCTTTAACGCCTTCTAACCCAGCAGCAAAAGCAGTTTGAAAGTCGATTGTAGATTCTCGTCGCAGTAATCCTGTGACGATCGCCTGATTTAAGTCAGCATCAGCTTGATAGCGCACATTCACGATCGCACCTGCTGTGTTGCTGCTTTAGCTGCAATCAGTTTGTTGTACAAAGCTGGATCGCTGGTTTGTAGAGGTTGAGGCATGGCATCAAATGCAGCTTCTTCGGCGGCTAAGTAAGCGTCGATTTCAGCGCGGTTGGCTAGATAAAAGGCGATTGCCCCATAAACCTGTTCCAGTGTCAGTAGTGGGAAAGACTGAACAATACTTTCGGGCGATAGTCCTTGTTGGAAAGCATAGGCGATCGAGTCAAGAGAAATCCGAGTTCCTTCAACCCAATAGGCATCATTCCGATACTCTATGTAAGTTTTAACTGCTACAACTGGCATACATTTTTTTGATTCTAACTACTTATTATCATAGACGGAAGAACCCGCAGGCAGCCGAGGGTTTGCATGAGCTCCGTCAGAGGTTGGTTGCGGAAGGTTGCGAGTTGAATTAAGGCTTGAATGCGGGCAACATTGAGTTGTTCAAGGCGTGAGCTCATTTGGATCAGTTGCTTGTGTTCTTCGGGAGTCAGGGTTTCGGCATGACGCTTGGCGATGAGGGCATGGTATTCTTCCCAGGTTTGTGCACTAAAGCCGATGTTAATTTGTTGCAGCAAGTCGGCTTCAGTAGGTTGGGTGGTTGGAAGTCTAGGCTGGAGGCGTTCTTGCAGGGCGTTGAGGATGTAGCGATCGGGTTCAACGCCCTGTCGAGATGCTTCAGTGCGGATCTGGTGTTCGAGTTCGGGAGAGAGGTTGAGGGTGATGGTGGTCATGGTTATCTTGGCAGCAACATCTATTCATCATTTTAGCGATCGGGCTTTCACCTTATCTCGAACTTCATCGCCTGGGACTTCTCGATTTTACTGCCCGCGTCCTGGTTTGCAATCTACGAAACCTAATGCTTCTGTGTCGAGAAAACTGGCGATCGAAATGGCGATCGGATATTCAATTTCCGCAGCACGCGCGATCGGAGCCGCTTGAATTCGTTCTGGCAAACGTCCCAAAATGGCTTCGGCATCAGCAGGAGAAAGTTGTTCTTGAAGTTTGGCTTGCATGGCATTCACCTTTGGGTTGGAATTTGATAGATACATTCAAGCTACTACCCAACTCAGATTTAGCGGTCTAACGACCAAGCTCACCTGCCCTGCCCGCTCAGGTGGCTCTGAAGTCCCAGAAACCTATATGCGGGCCGGGTCAGGTGCAGCGCCTGGTTTTGCCGGGACACCTCGTCGATCCGGCACCACGATGTGGAAAAACCCGCCCTCGTGGTGGATCAGCGACACGCGCGGCGACTGCTCCCAGATGAACAGAACGTCCTGGTGCAGGTCGCAGGGGTTCCCGGCCACGAACTCCCACAACTGCTCCCCCAATAACGAATACGGCTCCCGGCTACCGAAGCAGTCGTCCGGGATGAACCACAGCGGCCCGGGCGTCGGCAGGTGTTCGCCGAAGACCACGTCGTACAACTCCAGCGTGCCGTAACTCTCCCACGACTTCACCCCCCGACCGGCCGGGTTGCTCCGCCATGGGTTGTAAAGCAGGACGGACTCGACGAGGACATTGGCTACGGTGGCGGCCCCCAAAATCGGGTCCGGGGTCATGGCATAGGGGGCGGTAATCTGCTCGCCGGCGTCCGGTAGCAAGGCGAGGAGCCGGGCGTGCGCGGCAACCCAGCCCGGCTGTCGATACAGCGGATTCCGGGCCAACTGTTTGCGGGCCCTTGCCCGCATCGCCTCCCAGTGGCTCACCCGACTCTCCTCCACTCGCGCCCTCCTGTGGCCGAACTTATAACGGATGTTGGCATTGGTTAAAATTGTCTGAAATCTTTGTCTATAGTTTACTTCATTTATCGCCCGAAACTCACACCGCGAGCTAATTCCTCGATCGCCATTTCCAGCTCAATACTCTATAAAGTATTATTCGTAGGTTAGGCGTAAACAGGAAGTGGTTTATAAACGAGTTCCATCAGTTTTTCTGACGGAATGGTTTCGATTGCATAGGTATTACCTTGAGCATCGGCAAAATCTACTAGATAAGCGCGATCGTCAAAGCTCATCAGAATAGTGCCAACTTGTCCGGGCCGGAGCAAAATGGGCTGAGAGGTGTCTTTATGGATTGCCTGAATTTCTGCGGTCAAGGCAACAACATCATACTCGTGTAACGTCATCATAGTATCCTCACTTATTAAGCTGACGATATTGCCGTGCCATCTCGCTAAAGCGCATCAACTAAGTTGCGATCGTTAGTATGAGTTCTTGAGCATTAAACAGTTTACGTTTGGAGGCATTAAGAAATTCGATGCTAACGGGTTCGTCACTTTCGTCATAACTGACAATCACGCCTCCAGGTTCAGAAATAGCATTGGCTGGAAACGCATCACGTAAGATAAAAATCAGAATGTCTGCTTCTGCATCGTATTTAACATTCATTGGGATTCTCCGCAGCGAAAGCAAACACAGCTTGTAGAGATTCAGCATTAAGCGTTGGGTAGTTTTCGATAACTTGTTGCTGCGTCCAACCTTCTGAAAATAGCCCTAGAACGAACTCCACTGATATTCGTGTCCCCTTAATTACAGGTTTGCCAAGCAGAATTTTAGGATTTGAGTGAATATGTGCTTTCCAGTTCATAGCCAGTTCGCCTCGATCGGGTTTTCATCTATTATAGGTATAGTTAAAATTATAAAATTTATGACCGCAGCAGTATCTATTGACATTGGTACGCTCATTACACGCACTCCTGGACTACATGGTGGATGTCCCCACATCGTCGGTAAAGGCGTGACCGTTCGCCGGATTGTAACCTGGTACAAGCGAGGATTGAATGCTGAAGAGATTTGCGATCGCATCGGACATCTCACCCTCGCCGAAGTCTACGCTGCATTAACTTACTATCATGCCAACACCGCAGAAATTGAAACTGATTTGATTAATCAAGCAGCAGAAGCCAAGCGTCTTGAAGCTTTGCACAGCAACATTGGTAAAGAAGCATGAGTGAGATTAGGCTTTACCTAGATGAAGACTCCCAGGATCAGTCCCTACTACGGGCATTACGGGCACGTCAAGTCGATGTAACCACCGTCAACGAAACTCAAACAGAAGGATTAATCGACGAAGAACAACTTCGGCTAGCTGCCAGTCAAAACAGAGTTTTGTACAGTCACAATATTGGAGACTTCTGTCAGTTACATACTGAGTTCCTTGGCAGAGAGGAATCTCATGCTGGCATTGCGCTGATCTCACAAGACTATTCCGTGGGCGAGCAAGTTAGAGTCATTATGGAACTAACGGCTAATAAGACAGCAGAGGAAATGGTTAACCAGTTAGAGTTTTTGAGTAAATACTTAAAAAATAGCTAAATACTCAGATCCCCGACTTCTTCAAGAAGCCGGGGATCTAAAAGCTGACTACATCACAACTGCACTAATCAAAGTTTGCACATTTTGTACAACAGCAGTAGTCAGATTATGAGTCACAGGCAAACTGTCAACGACTATTCCGGCGCACAATAGCATCAGGTACAGAATAGAGTATTTAAAGAGCGATCGCGCAACAACCTTATCCTCTGGAGTCTGCAACAGCAACCAAGCTTTTTGGGCAAAAATAGCACCGAGGAAAATAGCTGTTCCCGCATACACCGCGCCCGCTAAGTGCAGGGGATAAACTAGCAGGAAAGTTGCAGGAATCATCAATAGCGTGTAAATCCAAATTTGGCGGGCTGTCTCTTCGTCGCCCTCAATTACCGGTAACATGGGCACGCCTACTTCCTTGTATTCGTCGCGAATCATCATTGCTAATGCCCAAAAATGCGGCGGTGTCCACAGGAAAATAATCCCAAACAGCAGCCACGCACCCCAACTCAAATCTCCCGTCACCGCAGCCCACCCAACTAGCGGGGGAATCGCCCCTGCTGCACCGCCGATGACGATGTTTTGCACGCTGTGACGCTTCAGCCAGTGGGTGTAAATTAGGACGTAGAAAAGGATGCCTGACATTGCTAGCAATGCCGCTAATAAGTTGGCAACAACTGTGAGCAATGTAAAGGATATTGTAGCTAGGGCGATCGCAAATATCAAAGCATCGCGCTTCTTGACACGCCCGGAAGGAATCGGCCGCCACCGGGTGCGCTCCATAATATAATCGATGTCGCTGTCGTAGACACAATTAATCGTATTCGCCGACGCAGAAGCTAAAGCGCCTCCGGTAATAGTTGATACCAGCAATAGCGGGTCTACTTCTCCTTTGGCCGCCATCCACATTCCTGCTGATGTGGTGATTAGCAGCAGTAAAATAATTCTGGGTTTTGTTAGTTGATAGTAACTTTTCACGACTTGCGAAAAGTTTTCGTGGAGGCGGGGGCTGTCGTTGGTAAGAACTTCTTGCATCGGTTATTAGTTGTTAGTTGTTAGTTGTTTGTTAGTTGTTAGTTGTCATTTGTCATTGGTTCGTAGGGGCGGGTTTTACGAGAGATATTGGCTGTAGCTAAAAGGATTAATAAACCTGCCCCCACCGAGGGATAAATCAGCCATCTCTTACTCAAGGAATAGATAAATCTGCGTTTTATATCCTGTCCGGTTGATTCGTGCTTGTATGGGCGGGGCGGGTTTATGAAACTGTTGGCTTTTATCGAGAATCATGGTGAACCCGCCCCTACAAGACCTTGCACTATATAATAACGATGTTACCGGACATGATATTACTCTCAAGCTGATAAAACTCGATCGCGCCAAGCTAAAACACTAAAAGCTATCAGGGTTCCCAGCAAAGCAGCACCGACTGCTTGGTGGGCGACTGTCAGCGGTTCTACCTGAAGGTGCAGCCGGAATGTTGCTAATCCGAGAACTAATTGAGCAATTAGGCAAACACTCGCCCAATTAGCCAGTTTTCGCAAATTTGGACTCAGTGCAGGCTGCCGCCAAGCCATGACTGCTACTGCTAAAGTCGCTGCTGTAGCTGGTACGATACCGGCGATGTGGCTGTTCATTACCGAGCACAATTCTGAGGAGTCCAAACATTGGTGCAGTGCCCATCTAGAGCCTACTAATGCTCCTAGCAAACTTTGCAGGTAAACTAACAATACTGCGATCGAACTTACCCAAGCTAATTTGCCGACATTTCCTGTAGCTTCGTAGGGAGTCAGCATGAAACCGATGACTAGCAGGGCGCCAAAAAATAGTAAAGCTGTTCCCAAGTGAGCGGTAACGATGTCAAATCTCAGCAGTTGTGTTACTGTCAAGCCGCCCAATACGCCTTGAAAAACGATTAAAAATAGTGCTCCGGCGCTCGCCCAAGGCAGCCATTTTGGCAGGCGGCTGCGGTAAAACAAAGATAGTCCTAAAAGTGCGATCGCGCTTAAGCCAATTGCCGCTGCATCCAACCGGTGGAACCATTCCAGAAATACTTGGAAATTCATTTGCGCTGCAGGTATTAATTGACCGTAGCACAGCGGCCAGTCGGGGCAAGCGAGCCCCGCATTCATGACTCGCGTGGCGCTGCCTACAGCCATTAACAGCCAGGTTGCGATCGCAATTTTCCACACTAGGCTGCGGATAATATCTTTTGGCTGCCACTGCACTCCTGCTGCTGCGTTTGGCTGATTTAAAACTGAGTTTGCCATGAACTTTACCTTAGCCTTTGTTATCGATCGAACTTAATTAAATATCGAGGTTTTGCTTTGGCTGAGCTTAGCCTAGCTTAACACTCTTTTTCTCTGACCAACCGTCATTTTTACTACCTTAGCGACACTTTTATCCAATTAGTTTGTCTTTATAATTTTTTCAACTTTCTTCTTTATATTACAAAAGATGTCCTTTATTTTGTCAAACTTAAAAAAACTTTAATCTTTCCCCGCCCCTGCATAATTAAAAACTCCCCCACTGTCTAGGTTGGGCGGAAAAATAAAGATATAATTAAGAAAAATAATTTATGAAAAATTTGTGATATGAACCGCTCAAAAATGTTTACAAAAAGCTAAACAACATAAAACAACCTATAAAGTAGGAATCGCAACAAACTATATTTAGCTGATTGTTCTACCTTAGTAGGAAGTATGACCGCAAATAAAACGGCAGTCAACAAGTTAAGCAAGCTATAAGCCAGCCACTCTTTACTCCAGGCGTCATAACTGCGAGCAAGCAGCTCAAGGATAGAAAAAGAAACAGGGAAAATACTCAGCTACTTAGAAGAGCGAGACTGAGTGGAATATGAGTGGAAGCCGGAAATCTTAGTGAGGCAATAAATCTGAAACTGTTGACTCGCAAAGGATTGAATTTTATGGGAGTAGAAGGACTTGAACCTTCGACCTTGAGATTAAGAGTCACCTGCTCTAACCAACTGAGCTATACTCCCGCATATATACTACTATAACACAACTGTTCTGAAAAATCAACTATTTTGGTATAAATTTGTGGCGATCGCTCCCAATCACCCGAAAAGTCTCTCAACGGATAGGCGAATGTCGGGAAATGCCAGCGGTATAACCGTTCCAGCCTCGATCTTTTGGTCTGTAGCGTACTCGCCATTCTCCCGATAGCGAAACACGATCATTTGCTTAGCAGATAAATTTAAAACCCAATATTCTTGAATTTATGCCTCGGCATAAATGGCGGCTTTCAACTCTAAATCCTTCTTCAAGCTAGTTTGAGCAAATTCTACAATCCAAAAGATATCTTGAGGTTCGGGATGGCGATCGTTGTAAGCAGACTCCGGCAATCGCACGATCGCAATATCTGGTTCTGGTTCAGAGTCTGATAGCGTAATCGGCCCGTTGAAGCGGACATCGGCTTTACCGGAGAGTAGTTCTTCGAGGTATTTAGTACCTAGTTTGGTTGTGTTGTAATGAATTGGGGTTTCTGGACTCATCTGGCAAACTTCACGGGAGCATCTCATATTTGTAAAAACACTTATTATGGCTCCTTCCTTCTTCCTCCTTCCTTCTTCCTTCTTCTTCTTTCCTCCTGACTCCTGACTCCTGACTCCTAGCTCCAATTTCTAGCGGAGGGCTGCATAAGTGAGATGCTCCCAAACTTCACCGGCTAGCAACTCCACACGGCGATCGCGTAGAATCCCTGCTTCAATCATGCGGTGATAGTCGCCCACAGACCATTTAGCTAGCGTTTTCCTTGCAGAATCAACGCATTTTCTTAAAAGAACAACTTTATTTTACACGCTCGCCCTTATTCAATACCTAATTAAAGTACGATCGCGAAACCTGTCAAGACCATCGCGCTGACCAACTTCACCGACATCTTCACTATCTCGCCCTGCATGACTATTTCAATTGGGGTAAATACAGGATTGACTTGTGTAAAAAATCTAGATACACTCGAATGGCGAGGAACTATATACTTTTAAAACTAATCGCATTATGAAAAACAAGAGCGTTCCACTATTAGATAGGTTAGAATGCTTTTTAACAGCAGCGATTGACATTACATTCCTCACATCCATAGGCAATTATCTGAACTATCGTGAAGCGACACTTGGTGAGTGGTTTTACTTGTGGATAATGACAGCTCTGGCGCTATATCTTCTGGGTCTATACACCATTGCTCTGGTGGATCGACAACTTTCAGAACAAGAAATGGAAATTGAGCCGTTGTTTCTGGTTTTCGGTTGCATCATCGGTTTGCTGGTCGGCTGCTTACCTACCTATCTCTCCTACCCGACGCTGCCTGGGTCATTTTGGGGTTTACTTTTCCCGTTTTGGCTATCTATTTTAGGAATTTATATTGCTGGAAAATTTAAGCGGAGTAAATCCACAAGCAATCTCATCGTTTCATTGTTGAGAATTTTAATTCCGTCTGCGATCGCTTTAACATTTATCTTGGTTAACAACAACGGTTTTCCTGGTGTAGCAGCCCCTGCGGAAGTTAGACAGCAATGGGCGTCCAAAGAATTTTGGAATTATGCCGGAGTTGTGAATTCAATTAAAAGCTGTCAGCCCATCATCAAGCGAGTAGGCAGCGTAAAATTTGTGGCACCTACCCAAGGTCAAAACGATGTTTTTTATGATCCTGGTAGTTCAGGTCATTCCGGGGAATTTACGCTAGAAGTAGTTGGTGAGAAAGGTATAGGTGTCGCTAATTTTGACTTTCGTATCGGTACTTTCGTCTCAATGTTCGATTTACTTATCAGAAAAAAACAGAGGAACTATCCTGCGCGAAATAGAATAAATCCAACTATTTCAGAATTTGGGAGACGACGCCCGCACCGACACTACGATCGCCCCTCGCGGGCAAAAGGCATATTTAACCCTGTAGCTTCTACCTTCGGCCTTTAAAAATGGGTGATATAGGAGTTGAACCTATCTGGTACCGGTTAAAAGCCGGGTGCATCACCGCTCTGCCAACCACCCTTAAAAATTCAGCTTTTGTGTAAGTGCTATAAAATCATTTTGTAGTAAGGAATTCACTCGTTTCTTGCCCCCAGCAATTGCAACGCATAAAGTCCCAATTGCTAATGCTTCACTCGATAATGAAGCAACATGAAACCGTTGCTATAGATTTGGCGATCGGCAAGTTGCAAATTGGTCGCATCGAGTGCACGGGAAAAAAGAGGAATTCCCGCTCCGATTACTACCGGATTTAACTTCACAATCATCTCGTCAATCTCAGAAAAAAGAGTTGTCGCTAAAGCGCCACCACCGCAGAGCCCGATGTCTTTACCCGTTTCTTTTTTCAATTCCTTAACTAATTCAACAGCATTGTCCGAAACAAGTTGAATATTCTCATCTGGAGTGGCTTCCATACTGTGCGAAAAGACATACTGCTTCAAGCTGGGATAAGGATTAGTTACACCAAGATTTAGCCCTACCTCATAGGTTTTCCTTCCCATCAAAACCGCATCAAACTGCTTGTTCTCTGCACGAATGCCTCGTGCTTCCTGAAAGTGAGCAGGAAAAGTTTCAGGAAAGGAATCGAGCAAATCTGCGAAATGCTCTCCTGACATAGGAAAACAATCAAATGAGCCATCTTCGCGAGCAATAAACCCGTCAACTGTGCAAGCAACATAATATTTTAGTTTTCTCATGTTTAACCTTTTTTATTAACTTGTTTGGTTACTGCTTGCTTCTGAAGGTAACTAATATATCCAATCGCTCCCTTGGTTAGAGATTTGCGATCGACCTTTTTATTTGTTAGCGCACAGTTTCGCAGCAGCAGCCATTTTATCGCGCTGCGCCCGCATCCCTACAGACGATCGCAGCAAGGTGCGATCGGTACTCGGAAAGAGGATAAGCTGGTGTCAACTAAACATGACTTCTTGAAATGGCTGACAAAGAAGAGACTGCTGTGATTAAAGTCACAGTTCCCAAGCGTTTGCACGAAAAACTGAGAAACATCTCCCAGCAGACAGGAGTTCCTATGTCCACTCTGCTAGTCATGGCGGCTATCAAGGAATACAACCTCGTGGAGGAAACTGAAATTAAGTAAGTATCAGTATACTAAAAGTACCTTTAAAAGGTACTCTATGGTATATTCCAGGAATAGTCAACCCTGGAGGTGTGCTTGTGACTCAAGATGAACTCGAAGCCCTTGTCGATGAACTCGGCTTAGTGTCAGTCGTCAGCCTGCTGGCAAATATCTGCCACAACAAAGCCCGACAAACCTTGTGCCTGAAGGGACAAGGGGCTACTCCTTATACCGCTTGGAACAGCAACGGCTTCTTGCTGAAGCAGTTGATGACCAGACTGCGGCCAATCGGCAGCTACGATCACGATTTAGACCTCAAGAACAACTGAGGTTCTGAGGTTCAACCCGTGCAAGTGCGTAAAGCATTGGTTTTAGTCGGTTAACAGCCGAGTATGTATGCTTTAACTGTTAGGGCACGGGTTGAAACTCTTCGATTTGGACTTGAACGTTGAATGGAGAGGACGGGACTCGAACCCGCATCGATCGACAGCAACTTTCAGGAAACGCGCTTCCTTACTGCCGGCAAGCAGACGGGAACTGCCCCCATCTCGGACTGTTAATTCCTTTCAGTGCCTCCGCAACCCGCTGCCAGTTTGCGTTTTCAGGGAACGTCGCGAAGCAACTTTTTACCCTACTCAACAAACCCGATCGTCCTTTTGGGAGCCGCTTTTCCAAAGTTTTTACGGTGCCATTCCATTTAGGCGACATCCCCATAATTTGGCTCGCTGTATAATAGTAAATCTCGTGAAAATAATTAGCCCTCATACTCGATAATTTATATATAAAATCATAAGAAATCCACCGAGGAGGTACTGCCCCTCCTATCCCCGCGTTATCAGCACGGTGTCTCGCTTTTCGACTTCCGGTGGGTTAAAAGGAAGATGAAGGAATCGAACCCTTACAGTTACCTGTACCCCAGTTTTCAAGACTGGTTGCCAACCATTTAGCGGCATCTTCCAAGGGGTGTCCGACGGGGCTTGAACCCGCTAATAACTAGCTTCACGGGCTAGCGTCTCGACCGCTTCGACTTCAGACACCGGAAGTGGAGTCAAGGAGAATCGAACTCCTGACCTCTTGCGTGCAAAGCAAGCGCTCTACCAATTGAGCTATGACCCCGCGTAAAAGATTCACCTGTGGAGTAAATCTAAAATCTAAAATCTCAAATCTAAAATCGACTTCAGACACCGGAAGTGGAGTCAAGGAGAATCGAACTCCTGACCTCTTGCGTGCAAAGCAAGCGCTCTACCA
>NZ_JAUBTK010000019.1:0-15015 GCF_036702455.1 Microcoleus sp. D2_18a_D3 | reverse complement strand
ATTGAGCTATGACCCCGCGTAAAAGATTCACCTGTCGAGTAAATCTAAAATCTAAAATCTCAAATTGGTGTGGTGGATTGCGATCGGATTTGAACCGATATCTTTCTAACAGCCAGTTAGATGCTTTACCAATTAAGCTACGAACCCATTCAGCAGGAGTGGTAGGACTTGAACCCACAACATTCGAGGTAGAAGCTCGACACTCTATCCAGTTGAGTTACACTCCCATGTTTTTTGTTAATGCGCGATTCCCTAGGGGATAGCTGCGGTTCACGCACTTTGACGTGCAAGTTATCAGAGCATTGCGTTTTCTCAGTTACTAGAGGGACTCCGCCGATGAGTTATTACACACTCTTTAAAGGATGGCTACCTTTAAGCCAACCTGCCGGGTTCATGGCACTCCTCGTTCTCAAACGCCCGCTGATTTTGACAGCGTTACCTTTCCTCTCGTACTAAAGTATGTAGGCTCCAAAGATTGGGACACGCAAAGGGCGATCGCTCTTAATATAAAAAATTAACCATTCAATGGAATCAACCTCCTTAAATTAAAGCAAAAACAACGAGAGAGGTAGGACTTGAACCCACAACATCCGCGTCCGAAGCGCGGCGCTCTATCCATTGAGCTACACTCCCATAAATTGGTAGTCCTGACAGGAGATTACCCCGCGTCTGCTTGTAAGGCAAACGCTCTACCATCGAAGCTCAGGACTACAAAAGCGGATGATGGGACTCGAACCCATGCGCTGAGAATGGCATACTCAGATGCTAGCCTTTACATCACACCCGCAAACCGATTTTAGATTGGAAATTTGAGATTTTGGATTGAAAAAACCTCTCGTTTAGCCAAGCGGATAACGAGGCTCGAACTCGTGCCTAGAGTTTGGAAGACTCGAATGCTACCGTTACACCATATCCGCAATTAGTTTAGCGATTGTATCTCTTTAACCTCAACATACAGCCTTTACAAAATTGTCAAGTAAGTTTGCGTTGGACTGATGGGTAAAGTTACTAATCGCTGATTTTTTAAATCTAATTCAATTCCCAGGGCTTCTAGAGGAATCACGCCTAATAAAGGATTCATACCTCCGGGCAATTCCAAACACTCAAACGTGCCTTCGCGTCCTACTAAAAAAATTTTAGCATCCTGAAAAATTCTGGCTTTACCAATGCCATTAGCAGTCTCTACATCCACTTCTTTGAGCAATTCTAAACCGAGTTGTGCAATGATACTTGCAGGCAAACACAATGTTGTTGCACCTGTATCAACTAGCACATTATTTAGAGTGACTGAACGGATTTGGTCGGAAGGCATAAATCCTCTGGCTGCGACATTTTGATCGGCGCGGTTAGTCACGGTGAGTAGGGTAATAATTTTTCCCATTGAGGTATTGTCAGTTGCTAGCATAGTTTAACCTTGAACTACTCAACCTCAATTATGGCAATTTTTTGGAAAAATGAGTGCGATCGCCATTAGTAATTTGCTAAACTAGGAGCGGAGATAAAACACATGAAACTTATACTTACAGCACCCAATCCCGAACTATTCGCCGCATTCCAAGAGTATTTTTTCTACCTACCCAATGTCGAAATTACCAACAAACGTTTCGAGGATTTAACCGAGTATGACTGTTTGGTTAGTCCCGCCAATTCATTTGGCATGATGGATGGCGGTATCGATGCAGCCATTGTTGATTTTTTCGGTCATTCTCTCATGGTTAGGGTTCAGCAGCATATCTTGGAAGACTATCTAGGCGAACAACCAGTTGGCACGTCATTTATCATCGAAACTCACCATCCCAAACATCCTTTTATCGCTCATACTCCCACCATGCGCGTACCGATGTCTGTCGTAGGAACAGACGTTCCGTATGTGGCAATGTGGGCCATGCTATTAACAATTCGGCGCTACAATCAACACGCAAAACGTAAAATTGAGAGTGTCGTTTGTCCGGGATTGGGAACGGGAATCGGCCGAGTTCCTTATCGTGAAGCCGCGCGGCAAATGGCTCTGGCTTACGATTATTTTGTGTATCCCACACCGTATGTCAACTGTTTTGTTGCCGCAGAACGACAACTGCAAATTTGGGAAGGTGGCGATCGCAATCCTGCTTAAAGAGCGATCGCACTTTCCCAAGCAGGTGGCGAGATTTGAACTCGCATAAAAGCTTTACAAGAGCCTCATGTTGCCAGTTACATCACACCTGCATTTTTGGTGGCGGGGGCAGGAGTTGAACCTGCTATGAAGAGGCTTATGAGACCTCCAAGCCTACCCAGGCTACTTCACCCGCGATGTCACCAAATACCCCTGACTGGCATCGAACCAGCACTGACTAGATCCTAAATCTAGCGCCTCTACCGATTGGGCTACAGGGGCAAAACCGATTTGAGATTTGAGATTTGAGATTTTAGATTGAATAAAACCTCATACCCCTGACAGGCCTCGAACCTGCAAAAAACACTCGTTCTGAGCGAGTGATGTTTTCCAATTACATCACAGGGGTAAAGTCGGGATGGTTGGATTTGAACCAACGACTCCATGCTCCCAAAGCATGGCTTCTGGCCGCTGAATTACATCCCGTTCATGCTCCTAGTGAGACTCGAACTCACAATCAAAATAAAACAGATTTTAAGTCTGCCGCGTCTGCCAATTCCGCCACAGGAGCAAGTAGAAACTTAGTTAAAAATTTGGTACTCCTGGTGAGATTTGAACTCACACAACACAATTTTTGAAATTGCGGCCTCTGCCAATTGGGCTACAGGAGTGTAATCGATCTGCTTTGGTAATAGCAGAACTGGGAAGGCTGGGATCGAACCTGCATTTTGCCGCTTTCAAAGAGCGGTGCCATACCGATTAGGCGACTTCCCAATAATTGGGTGCCGGGGTAGGCTTTGAACCTACAAAAACTCCTATTTCAGAGATAGGCGACTTTACCAATTTGTCTACCCGGCAATAAAAAAAATGGCTGCCCCAGTAGGACTCGAACCTACAACCTAGCGGTTAACAACCGCTTGCTCTACCATTGAGCTATAAGGCAACGCAATCCCCCAAGTCAGTATCGAACTGACGACCTCTTGTTCTTCACACAAGCACTCTACCAACTGAGCTATCGGGGGAAAACGGAGAAGGAGGGATTTGAACCCTCGACGGCTGTTAAACCGCTCTTTCTTAGCAGGAAAGCGCCTTAAGCCACTCGGCCACCTCTCCACAGCGAGAACGGAGGGATTTGAACCCCCAAATCTTCAGTTTCGTAGACTGAGATGTTATCCAGTTACACCACGTTCTCAAGATTGCAACTGCATATTAAATGCAGTTACAAATGGGTCGGGCTGGAATTGAACCAGCAACGCTTTAAGCTACTGTTTTACAGACAGCTACCCACGCCAATAGGAGGGCCGACCCAAGATAGAAATTTTGGTAGGTCGTCGAGGAATTGAACCTCGATCCATCCGCTTAAAAGGCGGCTGCAAAACCATTCTGCCAACGACCCACGAGAAGTGCTGACGGGAGTTGAACCCGCAATCACTTGGGTGAAATCCAAGCGGCTTAAACCATTTGCCTACAGCACTATAAATTGGCACAGGAACTGAGATTTGAACTCAGAATGCTGGTTTTGGAGACCAGAGTGTTGCCAGTTACACCATCCCTGCTTGTGGTCGCAGCGGCGGGATTTGAACCCGCATTGACCAAGGTATGAACTTGGCGCTTTACCATTAAGCTACGCTGCAATGTCACTTTCGCTTAGTTCCTTTTCACAGTTAAAAAACTCAATTAAAAGACTGTTAGTTTAATCTTTTAATTTCTATTTTTTAATTTCTGATTGGGAACAGAGGTTAGGGCGGGATTTGAACCCGCGAAAATCGGTTTTGCAGACCGACGCTTTGAGCCACTCAGCCACCTAACCTGGGAGTCCCGACGAGGTTTGCACTCGCAATCTTCTCCTTGAGAGGGAGACGGCTTGACTTTTGCCTACGGGACTTTGACCCCCGCCGAAAAACGGATACTTGCTTTCCGACAGGAGGTGTGGATTTTAGACCCTAGTTCCAGTTCCCAGATTGTTCTCCTGTGGAGTAAATCTAAAATCTAAAATCTAAAATCTAAAATCGACGGACGGGAGTAACGAGACTTGAACTCGCAACCTTTCGCTCGACAGGCGACTGCTCTGACCGGTTGAGCTATACCCCCGCGAAAATGAACAATATTCTGTCCTTGAATTACTCAAGTTGGGACGGGGTGGCGGTTGATTCCGCGTACTACAACCCGATCGGGCTTTTGTTGCCGGAGTCTACACCGCCAATGTCCACAATTATGTGACACGATTAACTTCCTATTCAGTTGTCAAGGTTCATATTGCTCGTGGGGTAAGGCTTTGAAGCTCTTTCCCCTTCGCCATACATTTATGCTACATTGTGTATTACAAGACTGTCAAGGGGGTAATACAACTTTTTTTTAAATTGGGTTTTTTAAAGGGGTGTCGATCGCTCCGATCAACCCTCTACGTCCCCCAAAATTCTTATATATCAAGACTTTTACTGTTAAATTGATGTTGTGTCGTAAGGTAAATCTGATGCTGAAACCGTACTACACTCCAATTTCTCTGAATTCTCGCCGTCGCGCGAGGTGGCACTTCTGGAAAATGCGATAATCAGCTTTTAGATATCAAATACTACAAATCAAACGTTGTCTGAATTGCCCTTAACTCCCGTGCCCGCATTGGCAGAAGCCGATCGCGCAAACCTCCATCACTGGCTACACTCCTTGGATACCTGTCCGAGTACCAACAGTTGGGCGATCGCCCGCGCGGCCCAACTCCACCACGGAGATGCAGTATTTACCAAGCGACAAACCAGCGGGCGCGGCCAACACGGGCGCACCTGGCACGCCCCAACTGGTGTCTTGACTGTTAGTTTTGTACTCGACAACCTCAACCCTAATCTGTTGCCGGGACTCAGTTTAGCAGCGGGTTTAGCCGTGATTTACGCGATCGAAGATTTGGTTCCCGACTGTCGCGATATGCTGCGCCTGAAATGGCCAAACGATGTCTGGATCGATCGCCACAAATTAGCGGGAATTCTCTGCGAAGCCACTTCGGGCAATGCTTTGGGCAAAACTCGCGCAGTTGTGGGAATTGGACTCAACCGCTGCGTAGATTTCGCGGCTGCGGGATTGGATGAAAGGGATCTCGGCAATGCGGTAAGCTTGCATTCTATTGCTAGTACAGTACCAGATGAACTGTGTTTGCTCGATCGACTGCGACACTATTTACTCGAACTAGCCGATATGTTTTCTACCACAGACAAGCCAGCCTCCAAGTCCGGTTTAGCGCTACTTTTGCCGGAATTGCGCCGCCGCGATGGGTTGATTGGCTGCCCGGTGGCGATCGAACTTGCGTCAGAAACCATCTGCGGAGAAGCAGCCGGCATTGATGGAAGCGGCCGCTTGTTAGTATGCTTGGCGGGCGATCGAATACAAGCCTTTACCTCCGGGCGAGTTCGATTAAATTAAGAGTCATTAGTCAGTAGTCATTAGTCATTAGTCAGTAGTTATTTGTTATTTGTTATTTGCTAGCAATGCCCGATGCCCGATGCCCGATGCCCGATGCCCGATGCCCAATTCCCGATGCCCGATGCCCGATGCCCAATTCCCCCTTCCCAATTTCTAATTTATCACCTCAAATACTACCAATCTGCTCAGCCACAGCGGTTGATTGGCCTCCACACCTTCGGGACGACCCTTAGTAGAAGCAACTTGTATTCTGTTGCCATTTATCCCTTGTCTAACCAAAATATTTTTCACATTTGTCGCCCTTTCCAGTGCCAACTTTTGATTTTCGGTCGGACTGCTTTTAAAATCGCTGTAGCCAACTATCCTTAAATTCTTCGTGCGATTTTTCTCCATATATTCCTTGACTTTGCTAAGCTTTTGTGCTACATCTTTCGCCTGCAAACTTGCCGAACCTGCACCGAAATACACGCGAACTGGCATTATTATCTTTGGTGGCGGTGGAGTTCCTATTATCACTGTATTTGTTACCGACTTCACCCCCGGAATTTTCTCAAAAGCTTGAGTTATTTTCTGAGCATCTGGCACTTGGCTGACACTCCCTGCAACCGCAACTTTTCCCTCTGCATAGCGAGCTGAGATATTAATGCTTTCTACTTTATTCAAAAGAGCTGCTGTCCGCTTGACATCGGCTTCGACTAAAACTGGATCGGGAGGTACTTCAACGGCTATAATTTTATTTTCAATTCTTGATTGTGGAGCCACTTGCTGAGCGATTTTTTCCGCTTTCAATCGCAGATTTTGATTCGGCACTCGTCCCGAAATCTGCAATAATTTATCTTTAACATCTGCCACGATACGATAAACCGATAACTCGGGAGCAGATTGTAATGCTAAATTCGTATCTGCTTCTAAGCTCGCTTCAACTCCGCTGCGGTATTGATGAATTCCCCAAGGTACGCCAATTAAACCTAACGCTGCCAAACCGATCATGGGTAAAATTGGACGTTTACGAGATTTAACTTTTACCTCTGTATCGATTAATTTTTGCAATTTCGAGTTTACTTCGGGTGGCACAGTTGCTGGATCGCCGTTAAATGACTGAATTTGAGTTCCGTATTCTTGAACAATATTGTTGAATATCGATCGCATTTTATACTTAAACCACTGGCGGGTTTCTCCTTGCATCACTACTGCTAGATAACACGAACCCGCCACTTCCAGTACGATCGTAGATGTGCCGTATTCTATTGCATCAATTTCTGCAACATTTCCCGACTGAGATATACAATCGTTGACAAAAGCCCGAATAGCAGTCAGCATCCCCGCTACCATGTCTGAGTCTAGCTGTTCGCGTTCAGAATGCTGCACTGCTGAAATTACTAAGCCCGATTGTGTTTGAATTAAAAAAACAGCTTTAACACTCAGTGGTGTTGTTTCTTTCATCAGCAATTCTGCTTCAGAAATGCCCTGTAATTTGGCTTTGATTTTGCGGCTAATTCCCTCTGGACTTAAAGCTGATTCGACTTTTTCATTAATCTCCCGCATCATCTCGGCGATGTATTTTAAAATCGTGCTGCCGATGATCGGATAAAGTGCATCCGACATTGCTTCTCGCTTGAGATGAATTTGCTGTTTGATAGCGGCGGCCATTTCCGGCGCGATCGCCATTGCAATTTCATCGGGCGATTCACTCATTCTGTGGCTGATTCCCACAGTCAGAGCCGGCGATATGGCTACTCCCATCGACTGCCTGTTTTGTCGGGTTTTGGTATTAATTATTTCATCAATTATCGGACTTATGGTTTCGACAAATGATTGTCTCGACTCATTAATGGTTTGGATCATCATTTCGGGAAACATAATTTTAATTCTGGCGAGTAATTCTTCCCGATTGCCTCCCCATTCCGCATCAGTAATTTTGCGATCGAGTTCCCCTACTTTATCGTTGAGTCTGTAATTATAACTTACAACTTCATCTAACAATGGTAAAATAGATTCGATGACCGACTTTTGTAGTTGGGCGTGATGGCTAACCATCAGCTCGTCAATCAAAGGTTTCAGTAAATCTGTAAACAAGTCTGTGGATTCATAAATCCGGTGTTCGATCGCCACAATCTGTTGTTCGATCTTCCCAAGTCTTTGATCGATCCTTTTATTCTGAATGATGGCATCGACAGCGGGGGCGATCGCAGATTCTATCTCTAGCTTTGCTTCCCCGATGTTTCGGGACAGCATTTCTACAATCACTGGCATTATTCTTGCCATCAACCCTTCTATCTCGGCTAAAACTTGCTGCTGAACTTCGACAATCTTACTTTCATTATTTAATATTTGTGCTGCAATACCGCTGTTTTGAATAGCCGTGTTGACACCGGGCGCGATCGCCTCTCTCACCTCTAACTTTGTCTCCTCGATTTTCCGGTTCAGCGACTCAATCATTAACGGCATTAACCTTGCCATTATATCTTCCGGCTGAGATTTTTGCTGTCGCTGAAGATTATTTAGTCTACTTTCTACATCGCTCAATTTTCCTTGAACTTCTCTTTGAAGAATTGCTGATTGTATCAAAGGTTCGATCGCCGCTGCTACTTGTAATTTTGATTCATCGATTTTCTGATTCAGCAAATCAGTTATTGCGGGCATTAGCATCGCCATTATCTCTTCTGGCTTCTGACTAGGCGACTGTTGTGTAGCCAGTCGGCGTTCGATGATGCTCAATACTTTTTCTTCTATTTCTACCCAAGCTATTCTTACCTGTACTGAGGGGGTAACAGCTTCTACAATATCTGATTTTAATTCACTAATTTTGCGGTTCAGCAATTCGGTAACTACTGGTACTAACTGCTTGATTAAATCTTCCGGTTGCTGCTGGTAACGCTGCTGAATATTTGCAACTCTATCTTCAATTCTTACTACCTGTTCTTCCAGTCCGTTTTGATTGTGAATTACTTGATTGACTCTCGGTGCGATCGCCGAAGCTACCTCTAACTTAGACTCCTCTACCTTACGGTTGAGCAGATCGCCCACCACAGGCATCAGCCGTTTGATTAAGTGTTCTGTATTCGGTAATGGCTGCTGGTTCAAGTTAGCAATCTGATTTTCCCAATCTGCTAATTTTGCCTCCAACTCGATCCGATTAATTTTATTATTGCTCGCGAGGTCGATCGCCTTTTGTAATTCCAACTTCAACCCATCTAATTCTTCTCTCACTAACTCAGGAATTAACGGCCTCAGTAAAATCATCAACTCTTCGGGTTGAGACATCAGCTTCTCAAAATTTTCTAACCTTTGTTCCACGCTCAAAACATTACTGTAAAATTCCGGCAAATCCCTTTCAAACAGTAGTTGTTGCAACTTCTTAAACTCCTCTACTGCTTGTTCTAATTCTTCCTCCGAGGGCCGATTTTTTTTAGCTACCTTCCCGGCTATAGATAAATCTGGTTCCTCATTATTGTTTTCTCGTCTTTGAGATGGGATCTCTTCATCGTTAGTTAATACTTCCGGTACAATACTCGGTGATTCGATCCGAAAAGACAATTGTTTGCGCCGATTTTCCTCATCCTCCAACCGCTGCACAGACTTTTCCGAAAGCGGTAATTTTATCTCGCTTGGTTCTTTTTTTGCTTTCTTTAATAACTGGAATTCAGTCAGTATGGTTAGCAATTCCTGAAGTTGCTCTCCCGCTTTAGAACTTGCCAGAGTTGCATCAGAAACCTCTTTTTCTGACTGATATATTTTGCCTGAATTATCATTAGATGCTGCCATACTGAGCTACCAATAGTTGATTTTAATCGACCGAAGGAAATTACCAGCTTGCTTGCCGCCTCACCCCAGCGAAAATCAATAGGAATGACACAATTTTTCCAAGCGTCAGGCGTACTAAAGCTATCGCCTTATTTTAACTGCTGTTCTGCGACTAGCCAACTGAGCCGCCAACTGCAATGCTGCCTTCATGCTGGAGGCATCCGCAATCCCTTGACCTACAATATCAAAAGCTGTGCCGTGATCCGGAGATGTGCGGACAAAAGGCAAGCCAATTGTAGTGTTGACTGCTTTATCGAAAGCCATCAATTTTACTGGAATCAACCCCTGGTCGTGGTACATTGCCAAGTAACCGTCGTGAGCTTCCTTGGCTAAACCGTACCAAACTTTAGCCGGTTTTACCCACAGGGTATCGGGGGGGACTGGCCCGTCTAACTGCACTTGAGGAAAGCGATCGCGCTGCGTTTCCAACCAAGGTATCATCCAGTCTTGCTCTTCATTTCCCAGTTTGCCATTTTCGCCGCTGTGAGGATTTAAGCCAGAAATCGCAATTTTCGGTCTTTCTAGCCCAAAATCTTCCCGCAAACAGTCTATCAGTAATTCTAGTTTTTCACTCAGTAATTCTGGAGTCAAAGCATCGGGGACTTGACGCAGGGCAATATGTGTGGTAGCGAGTAAAGTTACCAGCGTCCAGCCACTGTGGGGAGATGTGGCGGCAAACAGCATTCCGAACCGCTGCGATTTTGCCCTTTCTGCGAGGAGTTCTGTTTGTCCGGGATAATTGTAACCTGCCGCCTGCCAGCAAGTTTTGGAAATCGGGCCTGTCACGATCGCGGAGAATTCGCCTGCGATGGTACGGCCGATCGCACTTTCCATGTAAGCAAAGCTAGCCGCCCCGCTAGCTGCACTACCGACACCGGGGACAATTTCGCCCCACTTGCTGTCTGGTTCAATATCAATAATATTTAATGTTTCGGGATTTGCCGCTTTTGCTGCTGGATTGGTCGATCGCAACATATCGTAAGTTTGCTGCAAAACTCTCCTAGAACCTATAACCGTTACCCTCAAACCAGCAGCGGAATCTGCCAATGCCTTGAGAATCACCTCCGGGCCAATTCCCGCCGGATCTCCCAGAGTTACAGCTAGTTGTGATTCCCGATCGAGACTCAAGGCAGTTTTCTCCAACAAAATACAGGAATTTCGGCACTGAAATTTTAGCATTCATGTACCTGGTTGCCCCAAATTATATTATCTTTATTTAATGCGATCGCCCAATTGGACTTATCAAATCATGAATCCTGAAATTTTCAATGCAGCCTTTTTGTCCTTTTCCCTAATTTTCGTAGGTATAGGTGGAGGCTTCCTCCTGCTCAAATTGCAAGGCCGCGAAGAATAAGTTTTTTTCAACCAATCCTTCAGAAGCCTTCTACCTTCTGTCTTCTAGAGTCTACTTGCTGCCGAAAGTCAGGCTTGTGCCGAATATCTCAAGCCTAAAATGAGAAAATTTCAGGTTTTTGTTAAGTTTGTTATAAAAACTTAACAAAAACCTGATACCATCTTATAGAAAGTTTAAGATTCATAATTAATCCCTAGATGACTTTATTGATTTTAGGTGCCACCGGCACTCTCGGCCGCCAAATAGCCCGCCGCGCCCTAGACGAGGGCTACCAGGTGCGCTGTTTAGTCAGAAGTTACAGAAAAGCTGCATTTTTGAAAGAATGGGGCGCTGAACTCGTACCGGGGAACCTTTGCCAGCCAGACAGTCTGCCTCCGGCCCTAGAAGGCGTCAGTGCTATTATCGATGCAGCAACAGCGAGTGCAGCCGATTCTGTCAGCATCAAAAGAGTAGACTGGGACGGAAAAGTATCGCTGATCCAAGCAGCAGCAGCAGCAGGCATCAAGCGTTACATATTCTTTTCCTTTCTCGATGCGGAGAAATATCCCCAAGTCCCCTTGTTGGAAATCAAGCGCTGTACCGAATTGTTTTTAGCAGAATCCGGTCTAGACTACACAATCTTGAGACCTTGCGGCTTTTTGCAAGGACTGCTGAGCCTGTATGCAATGCCGATTTTGGACAATCAGGCAGTCTGGCTGCCCAACAAGCCATCCGCCCTTGCCTACATGAACACTCAGGACGTTGCTAAATTTGCCGTCCGGGCTCTTTCGGTTCCTGAAACCGAGAAAAAAAGCTTTCCGGTGGTGGGGAATCGCGCTTGGGATGCTGACGAAATCGTGCGGTTGTGCGAACGGCTGTCAGGGAAGCAAGCTAAAATTACGCGCACCCCAGACGCCTTGTTGAAGGCTACTCGTCAATTTGCTAAGTTCTTTCAGTGGAGTTGGAACGTAGCTGACAGGTTGGCTTTTTCAGAAGTTTTGGCAGCCGGAAAACCCTTGAAAGCTCCGATGGATGACGTTTACAGTGTTTTCGGACTCGACCCTAAAGAAACTACTACTTTGGAGTCTTATCTCGAAGAATACTTTAATCTGATTCTGAAGAAGCTCAAGGAAATAGAGTACGAGCAGCTTAAAACTAAAAAACGGAGTAAACAAAAAATGCCCTTTACATTTTAAAGTGCCGAAAGCTGGGATTATATACAACGACGTTAAACCTGTGGCTTGTCGCATCGCCGCAGAGTTAGAAGACAAGCTGACTGCCCGCGGCTGGGAGGTTTGCTCGGTTTCTGGTTCGGGAGGAATTCTGGGCTATTCTAGCCCCGATCGCCCCCTGTGCCACACTCAGATCGAACAACTCGTCCCCCCCGGTTTTGACAGCGACATGGAGTTTGCAGTGGTTTTGGGCGGCGACGGTACGGTGCTGTCGGCATTTCGCCAAGTCGCTCCGATTGGAGTGCCGCTGCTGACTGTCAATACCGGTCACATGGGCTTTTTAACAGAAACTTACCTGAACTTGCTGCCGCAAGCTTTGGAAAAGGTAATCGCCGGAGAATACGAAATAGAAGAAAGATCGATGCTGGCGGTGCGGCTGTTTCGAGAAAACGACTGCCTCTGGGAAGCTCTTTGTCTCAATGAAATGGTGCTGCACCGGGAACCGCTGACTTGTATGTGTCATTTTGAAGTGGCGATCGGTCAGCACGCCTCTATTGACATTGCCGCAGATGGAGTCATCATCGCAACTCCCACAGGATCTACAGCTTACGCCCTTTCAGCCGGTGGGCCTGTCATCATTCCCGGAGTGCCGGTGTTGCAGTTGCTGCCTATTTGCCCGCATTCAATGGCTTCGCGGGCTTTGGTGTTTTCCAACACCGAGCCGATCAAGATTTTGCCGGCGAGTCCGAACCGCCTGGTAATGGTGGTAGACGGGAACGGCGGATGTTATGTTCTGCCTGAAGATTGGGTGCAAGTCGAGCGAGCTCCGTACCCAGCCCGGTTTATTCGGGTGCAATCTTTTGAGTTTTTCCACATTTTGCGGGAAAAATTAGGCTGGGGCTTGCCTCACATTGCTAAACCGAGTTCGGTTGAGTTGCCTTGATACTTGTTGTTGACACTCCCCGACTATCAAGGACGGGGATTGTTGGCTCAACCAGTTGGCTTGCTGGTAGATATCATATCAAGTCCTAGCTGTAGGAGAGCGCAATTCCCGCTCCCGTTTTTCACCGATTGAAGGGATTTTGATTTCTTTATCTGTTGATAACTCGTAGAATAAAACAGCAATTAGTGTGGGTAATGTAGGGCGACATTTATCTACCGGAATCCTTAATTCTCGATCGAGCTTCCGAATCATCTCCAAGGTCAGACAGCGTTTGCGAGATAACGTTCCCAATCACCCGCCACAGATAAACTCAACCTCCAACTACTTTAGAGAACAGATTTCAGTCCAAGACGATCGACGAATGGAAGAAAGTCCCGATCGCAAAATAAGAGTTCGTGATTGTTTTCGATGCAGAAGGTGGCGATAATGACATCGATCGTTTTGCGAACTGTGATGCCTTGCTTTCTGAGGGTGCGAAAGTTGTCAGCACTTTTGATGGCGAGGTCGGCTTCGAGGAAATTGAAGACGGTGAGATTGGTGAGGAGATGCTTGGCCCTGTTGTAGTCGGAGTCTTGGCGAAACCCTTGGAGGACTTCGGTGAGGATAAGGTTGCCGATCGCGATCGGTTGGGTGGTGAGGAGTTGGTCAAGGCGATCGGTTTGTGGGGTGGATTGTCCGTTAAAGTAGTCAATCCAGACGCTGGAATCAACAATAATCATGGGCTTACTATTGTTCCGTATCCGTTCTCATGCGATCGAGGTCGCCGTCCCAGGCGAGTTTACCCCGTAGCGCACGTAGGTTCTCTTGGTTTTTCATTTGGATCAGCAGGTTTAGGGCCAATTCGATGACTTCTTGTTGTGCAGTCAGTCCGGTGACTTGGAGCGCATTGGTGATGAGGGAGCTATCGATTTCGATCGTGCTTTTCATAGGTGTTTTTGGGGTGAGTTTTATCGATCGCGCTTTCATCCGATTATAAGCGATGCCCATCGGCAACGATCGACATCTAGCGTATCTATTTATTCTACCAATTTTCTTTAGGTCAAGCTCTCGATCGAGCTTCCGAATCATCTCCAAAGTCAGGCAACGTTTACGAGATAACGGTATAGTTGGAGTGTCTTCATTTCTATTCACTCTGCCCAGGACGGATTTCAAATTCTGAACGTGCCCGGAAGAAACAGACATCAAACTCGAAGAAGAAATTAGCTTGCCCCAAAATCAAAGGTACATTGGTTGCTTGTGTCCAGGCAATTGCCAGGTTAAGCGTTGGGAATGAACTAACTCGAGCATTAACAACGACTGCGCGGGCTTCAAATCGAGCCAAATTCCCAGCCAATACGATTGAGAGTGTCTCATTTTCCCAGACTAAGCCCAGTTGTAGCCCTAACTCGTAGGGCAAAACATTAACGCTTGCGCCTGTATCTAATAAGCCCTAAGCGTTCAAGGATTGACCGTTCAGGCTGAGTGTCAATGGCAGATACGGCATTCGATCTACCATGCCAAGACTGCTGTCAATGATTTTGTAGGGAAATCTCTGAGCGTCAATCATTCTGTTCTTGTTGTTTTGTCGTCAGAAGATTCATTAAAACATTGGCAGCCTCAGAGCAATTGTAAGGCGACCAAACCGGATACTCTCGATCGGCAACAAAAAAGTTTGTTGCATCTTCTTCTTTGACCAGTTCTGTTGCCAGAAACTGCATCAGCCGAAGCTTGTCAATTTTTGAAAGTTCCTGGATCTGTGACATTAGTTCAGCCAATGGCATTTGAGAATCTCCTCGTTCGAGGTTTGGCGAAAAGATTGGATCTAGTAGCTTGTTGCATGGGTGCGATCGAAGTGTATTTATTTTACCAATTTTCTGTATGTCAAACTCTCGATCGAGCTCCCGAATTATCTCCCAAGTCAGGCAGCGTTTACGAGATAACGTTCCGGTTGAGCGGCTGCCAGTGACCTTTGCATCACAACCAAGATACAGCAGATTCCAGGCAAATAAAGTACACCTTAATCCCAAGCACTTACCAAAATGGTTGACCAACCCTTGCAACCGTACTCCATAAACCTGGAAATTGCTGTATCTCGTCAGCCCGCTCCAACCGGGTTGTTATGCCCCACCCATCAACCGCAGAAAGATGAGTAATCACAAACTCTTTATCTATACTGAACTAGCCATAACCACAAATTCGTCTTCATACCATTTTTTTAAAGATGTGATAGAGATAAAGCCTGTAAAATCCAGGACCATCCGGTGAGAAATCCAATGACGCG
>NZ_JAUBTK010000018.1:0-99419 GCF_036702455.1 Microcoleus sp. D2_18a_D3 | reverse complement strand
AATCTTACACACGCTCAGCGCCGTCAGGAGCCAAAGTCTTTTGATGTAAGGGTTTGAGGCTTTTTCAGCAAGCCCTATTTAGCCTAGTTGGGGGTGCCATCGCACTCCGAAAAGAATAGTCCTGGACGCACGGGTGGTCAGACAACCGGGTTTTTTCCAAAATACTTCGTTGAGGCCAACAGAAACAGCCAAGAACCCGGTTTCTAACGTAGCCTACTGACTAAACTGTTGAGCGTAATAGCCAGCATAGCGAGCTCCCTTTTCCAGCAACTCCTCGTGCGTCCCCGATTCCACAATTCTGCCTTTTTCCAAAACTAAAATACGATCGGCTCTCCGCACAGTCGCCAAGCGGTGAGCGATAATAAACACCGTGCGATCGCGCATCAATCTTTCCAGCGCCTCCTGCACTAAACCTTCGGATTCCGAATCCAGCGCCGATGTCGCTTCATCCAAAATCAATATTCTGGGATCGAGCAAAACTGCACGCGCGATCGCAATTCTTTGTTTCTGTCCCCCAGATAAATTTACACCCCTTTCTCCTACCCAAGTTTGATAACCGTCGGGAAACTCACTAATAAATTGATGAGCGTTAGCAATCTCCGCAGCTTGTTGCACATCTTTCAGTTCATAATAAGATTGACCGAAAGCGATGTTTTGAGCAATCGTACCCGAAAATAAAATCGTTTCTTGCGGTACAATTCCGATTTGCTTCCGCAGAGTATTTAAGGTGACATCTTGAATATCAATACCGTCAATTAAAATCTGTCCCGCTTGCGGATCGTAGAATCTGGGTAACAAGTTTACTAAAGTAGTTTTACCCGCACCGGATGCACCCACGAGAGCAATCATTTCTCCGGGAAGCACCAACAAACTCATGTTTTGCAGAATGGGTGTCTCTGAGTTATAGGCAAAATTAATATTGCGGTATTCGACTTTTCCGGTAACATGGGGAAGTTCAATTGCACCAGGTTTTTCGACTACTGTTGGTTCTATTGCTAATAGTTCAAAAATGCGATCGCTAGAAGCTTCTCCCTGCTTAAAATCCCCGTAATTAGCAGTTGTAATAGCAATGGGGTCAATTAAAAGTGCCACCCCTGCGATATAACTGATAAATTGAGTACCTGTGAGATTTCCTTGAGAAATTTGCCAACCTCCCAGGAAAAAGAGCAAAATCACGCTCATCGCTTCCAAAAAGCCAACTACAACGAACTGAAGTGCTTTTACTCTTTCTGACAGATACTTAGCGCGGCGGTTTTGTTCTGCTTCTTCTGCAAAGCGGGCAATTTCGTAGTCTTCAGCCACAAATGCTTTGATTAACCGAATGCCGCTGAATACTTCTGTCAGCAAAGCGGATAAATCAGAGATGCGATTTTGACTTTGGCGCGAGTAACTTAGCAGTTTCTCGCCAAACCAACCAATTAAAATAGCCATCAGCGGTGCAATAATTAATGCACCCAAGGTTAATTGCCAGTTGAGATAAATCATATATCCCAGGACGGCAATTAGCTGCAAAACACAAGGGATAAACTGATGAAAAAATTTATTTACGACTTCGCCAATGCGGTCAATATCTTCGGTGAGGCGGTAGGATAAATCTCCGGTTTTGGCAGTTTCAAAGTAGCCGAGATTTAGTTTTTGTAGGTGGGAGTAGACTTTTTTGCGGATTTCTAAAGCAATAGTCAAAGCAGCTTTTGCCATCAGCGTATCTTGACCGTACTGGGCTGTACCGCGAAGTAGAAATATAATGGCGCTGAGTGCGGCAATTTGAGCGAACCCTTGTAAATCTCCTTTACCTATAAATTTGGCTGTTTCGCCAACCAGCCACGCTATAATCGGCCAAAATACGGTAAATACTACGGTACAAGCTAATGCTTTACCGATGGTTTGTTTTTGGGGACGGAGGTAGGGTAAGATTTGCCAGTATGTCGATCGAGTTTTCAAGATATTTTGCCCTCGCAAATTCTGTTTTTGGGGATCTCTGCAAGAATATTCAAACTTCGAGCTCCCCTAACCCCCCTTAGTAAGGGGGGGACAAGATTATTATTCAAAGTCCCCCTTTTGAAGGGGGATTTAGGGGGATCTCTGCGTAAGTCATAGAGATATCTGAGCCAGAATATGATAACAGCGATCGGGCAAATCTCAACAATCATTCTTCACCGAAAGCATCCGGGATACAAAGCCCCCGGATTCATCCGTGGGTTAACTGTCCAATTCTTCAATCTAAAATCTAAAATCTAAAATCTAAAATCATTCCTGACCGTCGGCATGAGTCGCTAGTACCTTAGCCCCCGCGACAACTTCGCCCCGAAAGGCGGCTGACTGTCCGGGCGCAAGAGTAACTGGTTCAGCGTAGATAAATCCGTTGTCAATTAAATTGCCTGACTCGTCCAAAACTTCATAATTGACTTTGACATTCTTGATTGTTTTGCAGCCTTGATTAAGGACTTGACCGCTAAAAAAGTTGCCGTCATAATTAGTCGTCGCAATAGACACTTTGGCAGCGATGTTGGAACCGGGAATGCAAGTTTGGGAATTTCCTAACGCTGGCTGTTTCTCGCATAACTTGCCCAAGTCTACTGTTTTGCCGTCGGGGGTTTTCATGTAGCAAAATGGCTCGTCAACTGGTAAAGTTTGAGCCCTTGTATTTGTAAAGTCTGTAAGCAAAGGGCGAGCGGAGAGCGGCGATATTAGCAAAATCGATAAAGCTACTGTTAAATGTAAATAAATCATGTTTTTTCGGCTTTTTCTGAAATAAATTCTACAATATAATTCAGCTAAAATTTAGGCGAGCATATCTATATTTAGGGGGCGTCGCACTCACGCTGCATTGGGCTATGATAAGACATCAAACTTTATAAAGTAAAGTAAAGTCATGGTCGTTACTCAAGATAACCCAGGACAAAAACGTTAGAACTGATTGTGGTGTTCTTGAGCAGGAAAGGAGAGCACTTGACCTCATCCCACGTTCTCAAAATTGTAGCGACTGCCGGCAAGCGGGTCGAGGTTGAGGGGAAAGTGTCGCCGCACTGGCTAAGGCATTCTCCCGCCAGTCAGGCATTGAATAGGGGTGTGCCCATCAACTTGGTGCAAGCAACATTGGGACACAGCTAAATTGAGACGACGGGTCGCTATCTTCACGCGAACCCTGCTGATAGTAGCGGGTTGCATCTGCTGGTGTAGGACTAGGGCAGCAGAACTATAACTGCTTTCTCCACTACATCTTTTCAAACAGGGCGATCGCTATCAGTATATAGCAATCCTAAATGATTTGCGTAATTATTGTAGGGGCAATCCCACGCCCGGTTGCCCCGATAGATAGGGGGTAGGCACGGGGGCACTACCCCTACAAATTTATCTGAATGATTTAGGATTGCTATACTGCGTTGGAGTCTTCATCAACTGCTTTCAAGTGATGTCAATGCTATGGCAACACGCTATTGAAAAACTCCTAAAAGGGAAGTGATGGACGGGTACGGTCAAAAGTTACTCTGTTCTACCCGATCGCACGCCTGGAATTTTGAGGCGGATACGGTAAAGACGATTACTTGCAGTTCGGCAATTGCATTTTTCAAGTAAACTCGGCGAGATCGGGGCTGTAATCTTTAGCCGATATCAGATGCCAATTGGTATTACCAACTAGCCTTAATACCTGCTCGTGATACTGTACCAAAGTCGGCCGGTGACCGACACTGATAAAGGCAGTTCCTGTTTCTTGGATCAACTGATAGAGCCGTCTCTCGTTAGCCACATCCAATGCACTCGTTGATTCATCCAAAATAGCGTAGCGAGGTTTAGTCAGCAGTAGGCGTGCAAATGCTAACCGTTGTTGTTCTCCTAGTGACAAAACATCAGCCCATTCCAATTCCACATCAAATCCACCTACCCGTTCTGGCAAATGGGAAAGATTGACTTGTTCGAGCACTTCGTGCAGTTGTTCATCAGTAACTTGACCGCTGGTGTTGGGATATAGCAATTGGCTGCGTAAGTCCCCTAGCAGCATATAAGGCCGTTGGGGCAAAAACAGCGTTTCCTCCGGTTTAGGACGGACAATGCAACCCGTACCCGCATTCCACAATCCTGCGATCGCTCGCATTAACGAACTCTTGCCAGCGCCAGAAGGTCCAACAATCAAGACGCTTTCACCCTGCCCCACCTTGAAAGATAAATCTCTAACTAAGATTCGCTCATAGTTAGGCGTCTCTAAGGTAACCCGTTGGAGGGCTAGATAGTGCTGTTCCACAACATCAATCGTTGCCATGCCTGCTTGAGGTGCTGCCATTTGCTCGGACAGAACCCGATCAAATGTTCCTAAACGATTAATCTGAGTGGTAAAGTTAGTTAGCATATCAAAATTCTCGGCAATAAAGCCCAGGGCACTTAAAATAGACACAAACGCTCCAGAAGCTTGCGTTACCTGCCCAAAATCTATCTGACCCGCAAAGTATCGAGGAGCTAAAAAAACTATAGGTAAATTTGTAAATATCATCCCGGTTCCTTGGGTAAAGAAACCAAGGTTACGCTGCAAGACAATCAGGTTAGTGAAATTATTCAAAGCTTCATTAAATCGCTGTGATACTGCACTAAATTCACGCTCTTCACCTCGGTAAAATGCAATGGATTCACTGTTGTCTCGAAGATGAACCAAACTATAGCGAAAATTTGCTTCTCGTTGTAACTGATTGAACTTTAATCTACTTAACCTCTTACCTATAAAGATAGTGAAAACAGTTCTAAAAGCAGCCAGTATAAATACAACTAAAGTCAGGGTCTTGTCAATTGTAAAGAGAACGCCGAGAAAAGAAATTATTGTGACAACTTGGTTGAATAATAATCCCCAAATATCAATATTTTGCTTAACAAACAAATTAACGTCTTCAGCTAAACGCTGATCGGGATTATCAACCTTATCATTGAACTTAATTTTGTAGAAACCTTGATTGCTAAAATATTTCTTCAGTAAGTGATTCGTTAGCCACTTTCGCCAGTAGAGTTGCAGTACATTTTGCGAATAGAAGAAGGAAACCATAATGGGCGTGAATATGGCAAACACACCCAATAGCATCAGCCACATCTTATAGAAGTCTGAAACATTCTTTCCCGTGACTGCATTCATCAAGTCCCGCATAATATAGCTCAGGACTATGCTTACACCATTGAAACCTAGCATTAATAACATTACGAGGGCGAACAACCCCCTAGCTCCCCATTTTTCTCTGGAAAAGAAGTAGGGGTTTGCGATCGACCAAAACTGCTTTACGGACTGCTTCAATTGATTCATCTTTTCTTATGGGTAGGAAAAATTGTGCTTTGGTGGAAACTACCGGTAGCGGATGGAGCAATTCTCATCGTTCTTGTCCATCAGCGACACCTGGTATGGGTGATGCTCCCGTGGTACTTCCCTAATGATGCTCGGATAACTTCAGGATTTCTATCTTAAGATAGATGACACATCTTAAACATCAGTAATTTTACTGACTTAACGGAACTTACCCGGCACACGGGGTAAGTTCCGTCTGAAACCATTGCGAGGTGAGACTTGCCCGGAGCCTCCAAGTCTTTTACATGACTACAATCTCTTACAACCCTTATGTGGCAGGGTTTTTGCTTAAATTCATCAGAGAACAATACTCTCGCCCTAAATATTGAGAAAATCTTAAATACATGACTACGGTTTGTCTGCAGTCAAGTCGCTAAAACCGAGACGGGACAAAGAATACAGCCTCCAGAACTACCCCCGCAGGGGGTAAGTTCCGATTTAACTAATGCGAATGGGAAGTCCCGCGCTCTACCGAAGGTGAGCGTCGGGATGAAAACTCGCGGTAAAAATAAATTGAGCGACAGCGAATCAATATCCTTTTTGTGCGCTATGATGATTTTATCGGTATTCTGCAACCTTGATAAATGTATAAAGCTTACAAGTACAGAATTTATCCCACAGATGAGCAAGATGTCTTGCTTGCAAAGTCTTTTGGCTGTGCGAGATGGTTCTGGAACTATGCTTTGAATCTATGTCAAGAAACTTACAAGAATACTGGCAAAGGACTATCTAGGGCATACATACAAGGCTTGCTCCCTGCACTCAAAAAAGAATACGAATGGTTAAAAGAACCTTATTCTCAATGCTTGCAGGTGGTGGCGTTGAATTTATCTACTGCCTACAAAAACTTCGGCTCTCCTGGGTTTATGGTGGATACGGTATAAGACACAACTTTTCGCGATTCTGTGATGCCCTTGGAGTAAGGATATGCGGTTTGTTTATCACCACAAACTCAGGAGAGCCAAAACTTCTTTGACAAGAGGGCGATGCTGCCCAAATTCAAAGCCAAGCATGGCAGGCAGTCGATCGGCTACCCTCAAAATGCCAAATTCGACGGTGACTATATCAACCTACCTAAGATTGGTTTAGTTTTCTGTCGGCGACATCGTGATTTTGAGGGCGACATCAAGACCCTTACCGTATCTCGCAACCCGGACGGCAAACATTTTATTTCTGTTTTGATTGACGATGGGAAAGAAAAGCCTGAGTTAGTCCCAGCAGATAAAGCTATTGGCATTGATGTAGGGTTAACTCATTTTGCGATCACCAGTGATGGTTCTAAGTTTGGCAATCCCAAACATTTTATCAAGCGTCAACGCAACCTAAAACGTAAACAGCAAAAGCTTTATCGCAAAAAGAAAGGTAGTCAAAACCGAAAAAAGGCAAGACTGGTAGTGGCAAAAGTTCACTCCAAAATTGCTAGATGCCGTGAAGATTTTCTACAGAAGCTATCCCGCAAGATAGTTAACGAAAACCAAGTTATTGCAATAGAAAATCTTAACATCAAAGGCATGGTAAAGAATCATAATTTAGCTTCATCCATTAGTGATGTTGGCTGGGGTATGTTCTGCACGATGCTTAAGTACAAGTCCGAGAGTGAAGGAAAACAATATGTCGAGATTGATCGATGGTTTCCTAGTTCTAAGACTTGTCATGTATGCCTAAATCGAGTTGATAATCTCACTCTTGATGTTAGAGCATGGAGTTGTCAGCGTTGTGGTACTCACCATGACCGTGATGTAAATGCAGCAATCAATATTAGAAATGAAGCCTTGCGGATTTTGGCGTTAGGAACTAGCGCTTCTGCCTGTGGAGGGGATGTAAGCCGACCTGGCAAAACTTCGGTTTTGCTGGACGCCATTCCCGTTGAATCAGGAAGCCAGCGCTGTACCACTTAAGTGGTCAGCGTCTGGTAGTTCACAATCAGTAAAATGGCTTTAAGCTGTTGGGCATCTAAATTGTATTTTTGGGCGGGCTAGAAGCCCACCCCACAAGAATTAGATGCACGGGCTAGGAGCAACGGCAAACAAGCATTAAATACGCAGCTTACGAGATTATCTAATACTCGGCTTTCTATTGCCAAGATTCCGCGCTCCGGGAATTTTCCGGCTGGGACGGCGACTGTTCAAACTGCTCGCAGTTCGAGCATTCAAAGCATCAGCAGAAGGTATCAAACCCAAGTCTTGCAAAATTTCAACAGCCGCCCTTTGTCCCGTTTCGCAAGCGCCTTCCATGTAACCTTGATTTTCCAGCGAAGTGTGTTCGCCGGCAAAATATAAATTGCCAACTCGTTCGCCTTCAACGCCGTACATTTGCGTCCACTGTCCGACTAAATAGCAGGAATAAGAACCTTTAGAAAAGCGTTCTCCCGGCCAATAAGCACGCACCGCTTTGCCCGATCGCAAATTTCTCACTCCGGGAAAAACTCTTTCAAATTGGTTCAAAAATCTTTGTGCTTGGTCTTCTGGAGTTCCGGCACCGATCGACAAACCCTGCTTTCCTCCTGTAAAATTAGTAACTAAACCGTTAGGAGTAGGAGCGAAAGGTGTAGCTTCCCAGGTACTCTGGAATTCTAAATCGCTATAAACAGAAGCAGTCGATCGATAAAGTTCCCGCCAAATCCGGCTGCGGTAGCCAGTAACTAACTTAGAATTAGTACCGTAACCCAACTGCTCGATCGCCCTGCGCTTTGGTTGGGGCAAAGGTACGTTAATTTTAACGTCTCGCAGAGTGCTGAACGGTAAAGTTAACAAAACTCGCTCGTAAGTACGCTCGAACGCGCTTAGTCCCGATCGCAAATTTACCCGATAGCGGCCATCCGGCAAAAGAGTAATCGCTTCCAAAACCGTCCCCGCCTCGATCGAACCAGACAATTGACCCGCCAAACGGTTGATAATTTGACTGTTGCCGCCGTCAATTTGATAACGCTCGTCGCTGTTGCCGTACAATTCAAAACTGCCAGCTTCAGAACCGATTAAAAACAGTAGATTTAACGCCGACTGTTCTTCGGGATCTCGACCGTAGAATACCGTATAAGCAACCCGCAACAATTGTCGTAGTAGCGTGCTAGTATCAGCTTGGTCTAGATATTCAGCGATCGAAAGATTGTCCAATCTTTCCGCTGCTTCCGTAAAATCTTGATAGCTAATGTTATCTCCGATAGCGCCCAAATCTTCATTAATTTTATTGGCTAGCGGCGCAAAATCCGCGATTATTTGCTCAAGAGGAAGTCGTCGCCCTTGAAAGAAAAAAGTATCCTTCACAAATCCACTCTGCACCTGGGCTAAGTCGATCGCCCGCAAACCCAATTCCGTCGCCAGCGAGATTAAATTAGTATGACCGGTGTCAATAAATTCTCCTCCCAAATCCGCCGGAATTAGCGTTCCAGCCACCTTGGGAACCGTGCGTATCCGCCCCCCCACGCGGTTAGTTGCCTCGATTATATCGGCGCGTACACCCGCTTGGCGCAAGCGATAAGCCGCCGTCAAACCCGCAATCCCTGCACCCACAACCAAAATCGGCGATCGTCCACCCTGTTGAGCAAAAGCTCCCCCTCCATCCCTGGTAAAAGTCGCAGCAGCGGCAGCCCCCGCAGCCGCTAAACCCCCGTGCAGCAACTGGCGACGAGATATGGCAGAATTAGGAATGCGATCGCTCAGCATCCCCAGCAGTTCATCAGCCGGAATGCCCGTTTCCCTTGATTTCTGGGCAATACTCGCAGCGCGGCGCAGCATAGCCATCAGTGCAGACTTAGCCATAATTAAGACATCCTCACAAAACAAAACTTTGATGTAAACTGGATTCTCGATCGTGCACTTTCCAGACTAAAGCCCAGAGAGATTTTTTTAATAATGCTAACCCTCAGAACGCTGTTCGACAGGAAATTTTATCTCGAAAACAACCCAGATGTCGCCGTAGCAGTTGCCAGAGGCACGGTATCGAGTCCCTTCGATCACTACCGAAAAATTGGCAAATTTGAAAATCGCGACCCGAATGCCCTGTTCGACGCCAGCTATTATTTAGACACCAATACAGATGTAGCGGTATCAGCCAAACTCAACGGCTTTTCAGGAGCGGATCACTTTATTAGATTCGGTCAATTTGAACGACGCAACCCCAACCCTTTCTTTGATATTGGTTTCTATCTAGGAAGCAACCCAGACGTTCAGATAGCAGTCCAAACAAATCAATTTACCCCATTTGAACACTACTTGAAAGCCGGTCAATTAGAAAACCGCAAACCCAGCGTTTTCTTCGATCCCAGCTTTTATCTAGAAAAATATCCGCTGGTAGCTGCAGCAGTCCAAAGCGGCGCAGTTAAAAGTGCGATCGACCATTACATTCAATTCGGTCAACAAGAAGGACTATTGAGCACTCTCCCCGATCCCGCCGACAATTTGAACGCAGCAAAAAGCCTGGGTATTCTCGGAGAAATTCAAACTGCAAGCGATTTTGTGGGAAATGCTGAACCAGCCGACATTTACAGTTTTATCCTCAATACTCCCAGCCTTTTCAGTGTAACTGTTGACGGTTTGAGTGCAGATGTTGATATAGAATTAATTCAGGATCTCAACGGCAACGGCGCAGTTGGATTAGAGGATTTTATTGCTTCGTCTAACAATTTAGGCACGGCATCAGAAACAATTGTCAGCAATGGGGCTTTGCCTGCGGGGACTTATTTCGTCCGCGTTTCTCAATTTCAAGGCGATACCAATTATGACTTGAGATTGCTATCCGCTCCCTCAGTAATACCGCCCGAAATCTAAATCAAAATAACGTATATAGCAAGCCTAAATCACTCAAAAAAAACCAGACTTCTCCTCACTTCTCCTCTCTTCCTTCGCGGTCTTTGCGCCTTCGCGGTTCGTAAAAAAACATCGGGTTCACAAATGATTTAGACTTGCTATAAAACAGGTTGCAAAAAGGGCGATCGACAAGTTGCCCAGGTTTCACTTATTTAGTGGCTGGCCCGCTGGGAGAGGGCAAAGATTGAACAGGTGCCGGAGGCCAATTAGAGCGACTTCTGGTGAGAGTGGTAGACACCAAAGCATAGCCCAAAACAGCAGGAAGGACGATCGCACTCAGAAACACGATCGCCATAGCCCAAGTCATCGCATTCGAGATCGGGCCGTAATGAGTGCGGTAAGGGTCAAACATTGGTAAATTAGGCATCGGCGCATCCCGCAGCGCGATCGGACGTTTGAACCGCACCCGCCTGTCGTCTAGCTTTTCGAGCAAAATCCAGCCAACTTCCGCCTCTTCCCGGCATAGCTTGTGAAAAATCGCAGGATTGCGGAACAAATCGTTGCTAGCCCGCACAATCTTGTACTCCCAAACCGTCAAATCAACAGAATTGGGATCAGATGGGGGAGTGCCATTGGAGCGCGCATTTTCAGGCGCATTAAAATTATCCTCTTGAGATTCGTACCGAGTCAAAACTTCCTCCTCCTCATCGCATTTTTGCCCCGCATCCAATTGCTCGTGGTTCACCAAAAGACCCACAAGCGCAGCCTCCAAGCCGAGACTGCCAATCATCAAACTCCAAATCAGAATTTCCACCATAAAAGGAGTTAAAAGTTAAAAATCAAAAACTCAAAAGACTCGCTTTTAACTTTCAATCTTTAATTTTTAAATAGCCTTCTACCACACAATCTGCACCCACCGCGCGCCAAGAAACCCGCTCTAAAGTCAAAGCCTCAGTCATTGCCGAAAAGCCCAAATCTCCCACTGGAGTTGGAGCTCCTTGGCCACCGACAATTTTAGGAGCAATAAAAGCCATAATTTTTTGAACTGCACCCTCAGCAATTGCCCTCGCGGCCAAAGTGCCGCCGCACTCCCAGAGTACAGAAAGAAAAGATCGATCGTACAAATAAGCCATAACATTAGTCGGTGTCAGAGGCGAGAGCTCCACAACTTCCACCCCTTTGGCGATCAAAAATTCCTGAAATTCCGGGTTAACCCCAGGCTCAGTCAGCACCAAAGTAGCCGCCACAGAGGTTTCCCACAACCAAGCCGACTTTGGCAAATCCAGAGTGCGGCTCATCACCACCCGCAGGGGATTATTCCTATCAGGCTGGTGACTCGTCAGTAGGGGATTGTCCAGACGCACCGTATTTCCCCCAACAATCACAGCATCGCAGCCGACGCGCACCCGGTGTACCTCGCTGCGAGCCTCCTCGCCTGTCACCCAAGCGCTGTGGCCGCTACTGGTAGCAATTTTACCGTCCAAAGTCATTGCATATTTCAAAATTCCAAAAGGCCGGCGGTACAAAATCCGGTGCACAAAAGCCTCGTTGAGTTTTTGGCAAGCCTCCCCTTCCACTCCCGCCACCACTTCAATGCCCGCCTCTCGCAACCGGGCCAGTCCAGTTCCAGCTACCAAAGGATTCGGATCGACCATGCCAGCCACTACTTTTGCCACCTTGGCCTTAACTAAAGCTTCGGAACAGGGGGGAGTCCGGCCGTAGTGATTGCAGGGTTCCAGGTTCACGTAGACGGTCGCTCCTGCGGCGAGTTCCCCCGCTTCCCGGAGCGCAAAAACTTCGGCGTGAGGTTGACCGGCACCGGGATGAAACCCTTCGCCGACAATCTTGCCGTCTCGGACAATTACAGAACCGACAAGGGGGTTGGGTGCGGTTTTGCCCAGAGCACGGCGAGCCAATTCTATGCAGCGGCGCATCATGGCTCGATCGAACTCTTGAATTTCGCTGTTTTCCAGTTGTTTTGTACCTGGCTGCTGTCGATTAGCTAAGCTGGCGATCGCTTGAGCGTCCGCCGGAAAAGTTTCCATGAGATTTTGGTATTATATCTATCCCTGAGTGTACTGACTTTGATGCTAATTTTGGCTGCTAGCAGACGATCGATTGCTGCTGGGGCCCACTGTAAGTTACCAGGCTGTCAGGGCAATTTATGGCGATCGGGCAGCTTCTAACCCGATCGCATAGCTTTAACATTAAGAAACAATAGCAGGTGCTTGAAAAAACAATGAGTCAGGACATGAAGCGGGAATTTGCCAGCCGCGACGAATTAATTGCCTACGTGCGTGAACAGTTCCCCGAAGCCGCCGGCCGGGACAGCAGCGTACCCCCAACCCCAGGCGGGCGGAAAGCAGCCGAGACAGCCCTGCAACAAATTGACCCCAGCAAATACGGCTCAACCCGCAATTTCCTCAACGGTGCGGTAACGCGCTTGTCGCCCTATTTGCGCTACGGGGTTTTGAGTCTTGCGGAAGTCCGGGATGCCGTGCTGGAGAAGGTGCGGCATCAAGAAGAGGCCGTAAAACTTGTCAACGAGTTGGGTTGGCGGGATTATTGGCAGCGACTGTACGCCGAATTGGGCAACGGGATTTGGGAAGACCGGGAAGCCTACAAAACTGGTTACACTGCTAAAGATTACAGCGAAACTCTGCCGCAAGATGTCATGGAGGGCACGACTGGTTTGGTTTGCATCGACAGTTTCAGCCGCGAGTTGCAAGAAACTGGTTATTTGCACAATCACCAGCGGATGTGGACTGCCGCTTATCTCGTACACTGGCGCCGCGTGCGCTGGCAAGCCGGAGCTCGCTGGTTTTTGCAACATTTGCTAGATGGAGATCCGGCGAGCAATAATCTTTCTTGGCAGTGGGTAGCCAGCACTTTTAGTCACAAACCTTATTTTTTTAATCGGGAAAATTTGGAGCGTTACAGTAAGGCCGTTTATTGTCGGGATTGTCCTCTGTATGGGCAATGCGATTTTGAGGGAACTTACGAATATTTGGAAGGGAAGTTGTTTCCTCATGGAGAAAAGGTCGATCGTAGCGGCGGTTCTAAAAGTTGGCAAGGCTCTAAAAAAGGTAGCAGAAATTAAAAAGTCAGTTGTCAGTAGTCATTAGTCATTAGTCATTAGTCATTAGTTATCAACAGTTAACAGTTAACAGTCAACAGTCAACAGTCAACAGTCAACAGTCAACAGTCAACAGTCAACAGTCAACCGTCAACCGTCAACAGTCAACAGTCAACAGTCAACAATTCCCAATTTATGAACAATTCGATTATTTGGCTGCACGGCGACTGTTTGAGTCCTGAAGGCCCCGCTTTTCAAGCGCACCCAGAGGCACCGGCAATCTGGGTTTGGGATGATGCGCTGATTGATGAATGGCAGTTGAGTCTCAAACGAATGGTGTTTATTTACGAATGTTTGCTGGAGTTGCCGGTAGTTATTCGGCGGGGCGATGTGGCTGCGGAAGTTATCGCTTTTGCGATCGAATCCGGCGCTAATCAAGTGGTAACTACCGAAAGTCCCAGTCCTAGGTTTCAGGATATTTGCCGGGAAATTAAGCGATCGCACCCAGTAGAAGTTTGGCCACCCGAACCATTTGTCCGCTACGATGGTTACATTGATTTGAAGCGTTTTTCTCGCTATTGGCGCGTCGCTGAAAAATATGTTTTCTAATTGTAATTGGGAAATGGTAACTAGAAATTGGTAACTGGGAATTGGTGTTAAATCCATTAAGTCCTGTACACTGCTTGTTGCCGAACTTCAAGCGAGCATCTCATATTTGTAAAAACAGTTCTTCTGCCCCCTTCCTTCTGCCTGTTTCCTCCTGCCTCCTGCCTCCTGCCTCCTGCCTCCTGCCTCCTGCCTCCAACTTCTAGCTTGCCTGCTTTCATTGAGATGCTCCCAACTTCAACTCCCCTTCAAACGCTCCAACAGCCATTGAAATCTCGATGCCGCCAAATCTGGATTTTCGACATTTTGCGGGATGCCGTCCTCGCCGTCGGGATCTTCATATATTAAACCATCACTATCATCGCCGAAGCGTTTGACTGTACCCCGCAGTCTCGACGACAGAAATTTGGTAATCGCCCGATAAAACCGCAGGGAAAAAAGCACGTCTTGCTCGAGTTTTTCAGTTAGCAGCCGGCGGGGAATTGACAGGATGAGACACTCTTCAATTGCCGTGACGCTAGCAGAAGGAAGCCTGCCGTCTACAAAAGACATTTCGCCTAACACTTCCCCGGAAATAATTTTTCCAATTTCTTTGTCGCCCAAAGATGATACAGCAACGCTCAAAGTTCCCTCCAGAACTATGTACAGGGCGTCTAAGGGCTTACCTTCGGTGATCAGGGTTGTGCCGGGGAGGACTTGGGTGCGGGTGCCGTTGGCGAGCATCCAATCGATGTCGCGATCGCTCAATTCGCCTAATATCACTAGAACTTTGCTCATAAAGTCAGGTTGAGATGAGATACTTTGTATTTTTTTAGTTGTTTAGTAGCGTGCAGTTGTTAGATGGTCAGACCCTGAGCGAAAGCGAAGGCTAAACTTTACAAATAGAAGACTAAATTTTACACAATTTTCATCATAAAAATGGGTAGAAACCCCGTGCTTTTAGCACGGCTTTACATTTAATTTGAATCCCCTCGCGGGGTGGAGGGGTATGGTTGCCCCTCCAATGAGGTATGGTTGCCTCAAACTCCCATTTCTGGGGTAAAGTTAGCTTCGCTAATGTTTTAAGAGCTTGTTAAGCTAGCAACACCGTCGAGCGTGACCTTAAGACTGTTTAGTTGCAAGCGATAGAGCGGAAAACTAGCTTCGCATTTTCCGGTATCGTGACCCAAAAAATGTAGTCAGTAAAGACTTAAGCTGGTCGGGATGGCTTGTTAGATTTCTCTTTCAAGCCTCATGCCGTCAGGGCTGAGGTTCCTGACAATATTCAGTAATATTGACACGATCGAGCCACAAATATTTCTCTGATCGGTGGTATTATTCTACATTAATTGTCAGGGACTGTGCAGCAGCCGATCGCGTTGTATTAACTGCACTTGCTTGGGGCGGCGGGGTTGCCCAAACTGTTTTGACAGCTTGCTGTCTCTTGGTTTCGAGCTGGTGCCCCCTCAAAAACCGGGTTTTTCCGGCGTGGCTGCGAGTGCAGCGCCCCCAAGTACAGTATTGTAGAATGCAAGCGAGACGCGCGATCGACCCATCAATTAAACATGATTAAGGATGGAATCATCCCTAGGATTGATTTTTTGCCGATCGATCGGTAAATTAAAATTAGCCTCTAAACCCGCCGTCCGTTCTTGAATCTAATCAGCTTGAGAGTTGACTATTCAACAGTAAAATGGCAATCTAGGAACAACACAACTCATATTTGTGTCTTTTTTGAGCAAAGCTCTCGATGTTCGCCCTCAAACACTTACACTTTTAACACCCCCTTCATTGAGGAGTTTCTATGAATAGTCTATTTTCCAAGTCTACTTTTGCGTTAATAAATCTTGCAGCTTTAGCTGTTTGTTGCAGTACCATGTCAGCGAAAGCTGAAACTGGCAACTTGCCCGATGTCGCTACAACTGCAACAATAGCCGCTCAAAATATTGACCAAATTTCTGAGCCGACGGCAACTTCAGCAGTTAAACCCGACGCAGAAACAACGGCTAGTAATAAAAAAATTGATTCAATCAGTTGGAGCGAACTAACAGAAGCGGCAGAGCCAGCAGCCTCTGAACCGGCCGCCAACTCGCAAGTATCTATTGCTGCACCAGAAAAATCGGAAGCAGCAACATCTGAAATTGCTGAGACAGAAACAGCGCAAAATACATCCATTGCTGCTGAGACCCAAAAGTCGGAAGAAACCGCTAAAATTGCTGATAATGCTGTCCAAGTGCAGTCAACAGTCGAGACTGCCAAAAAGAGCGATCGACCTACCTCAATTGTTGCCCAGACCAATAATCTGGAAGTAACAGCAACGAAGGAAGAAAAAGAAGTCCAAACCGCACAAGAATTGTTGAGCAATCCTGTCAGCACTTCCGCTTCAGCTTTGACAAACCAACCGAAAGTTGCTGAAAAACCGGCAACTGTCTCCGAAGCAACTGAAAAAGTGGCTCAAGGAACTCAAATCCGACCAGGCCGAGCTACCCGTTCTGGGCCCAGCTACATCGGCATTGGCGGCAATCTAGGTTTTGGCGGAGATTCAGCTTTAGGCGACGGTTCATTTGCCATTATTAGCAAAATCGGTTTGACGAGCAATTTGTCGGTGAGACCGACTGTTTTGTTCCAGGACGACTTAGCTTTTCTAGTTCCCGTTACCTTCGATTTTGTATCTCAAGATGCCGTCGAAGTCACCGAGGATTTTGTGATTACTGCTGCTCCTTATGCAGGTGCTGGCGTGATAATTTCTACCGGGGATGACGGTACTTTGGGCTTCCTGATTTCGGGGGGTGTAGATGTGCCGCTGTCGAGAAATTTAACCGCAACAGCGGGACTGAATGTTGGTTTTGTAGACGGAGCTGAAGTGGGATTGTTAGTCGGTGTCGGCTATACGTTCCCGAATATTGCCCGGTAGTGTTGCTGTTTGAGCAAACGCAGGACAAATAAATATGTGCGGGGTTGGCTGTAGGAATACAGTCAACCCTTTTTGATGATGGAAAATCTGCCTATGCGATATGTAGGGTGCGCCATAAGCACAGAGCGGTAATGTAGGGTTTGAAATCTTCGTAGAAACCAGGTTTCTTTACTCGTCCTGGACGCACAATCCCGATAGATGAAGGATAATAGGTCGTTTCAGCCATCAATCTAAGGCCAAAAAGCCGGAATATTCGTGACAGTGTGCAAGTCTGATAGTTGTATAATAGACAGACTAGCCAAGCGTAAAAAGTAGAATCCTATGTCGCAGGGAATCTTCAACAAAATCCTCAATCAGCTTGACACTCTGGAACTGCTAGAACTACAGCAACTAGAGCGCGCTATAGGGATATATCTGGCCCAGAAAGAACAAACTGCTCAACGGACAAAATTGCACCAAGCGCTGTTAACTTCTGGTTTAGTAAAAAAAATCAAGCATTCTTCTGGGAGTCAGCAAACAGAACGGCGACTAATTCAGGTACAGGGTAAGCCTGTTTCTGAGACAATTATTGAGGAACGCCGCTAGATGACAATTTATTTTGTAGATAGCAGTGCGCTGGTCAAACGCTACATTAATGAAATAGGTTCGGCATGGGTTTTGAGTTTGTGCGATCCTGCACTTAACAACGATATATTGATTGCTGCTATTACAAGTGTTGAAATTGTTGCTGCAATTACCAGAAGGTCGCGCGGCAGAAGTATCAATGCGACAGATGCTACAGCAGCGTGCAATCAGTTCAGGAGTGACCTACAATCTGAGTATCAGGTTGTAGAATTCACCGAAAGCATTATTAACTCTGCAATGGCATTAGCTGAAACCTACGGATTGCGAGGCTATGATGCTGTGCAGCTAGCAACAGGCTGTGGCATAAATAACCTTTGCACAGCTAACAGTTTGCCTGCGATAACTTTTGTATCTGCTGACGGGGAGCTGAATGCAGCAGCAACAAGTGAGGGTTTGATAGTTGAAAATCCCAACAACTACCCGTAAGGTCGCAAGCCCGTACAGTAAAAACCGCACAAATCTCGTTTGTAGCCGAGTATCGGGATGCTCCCGGCTCGATCGTACTTTCTCACCAACCACCCGAAAAAACCGTGACCAAAACAGAAATCTTAGCAGCACTCAAAAATCTGACAGCAGAAGAACGCCTAGAAATCATCGAAACAGCTTCGCGGATGATGCGCGAAGAAATAGAAGAAAAAGCCCAGCGCAAAGCCGAGAGAAAGCGGAGACTCAGAGCCGCAGCAGAAGCAGCGGTTCCTTTGTATGAACCAGGAGGGCCACTGCACGATTTGTGGTCGCCCGACAGCGAACCCTATTTCGATTCAGAGGAAGAATACCTGAGCGCAGGGGTAGAAACTAATGCGTAAGGGCGCAATTTGGCTTGTCAGACTAGATCCAACGGTGGGAGATGAAATCGGCAAAACTAGACCAGTTGTGGTTGTCAGCGATGATGAAGTGGGAAATTTGCGACTCAAAGTAATTGTTCCAATTACAGCATGGAACGATCTTTTTTCCCCGCTTGATTGGATGGTGCAGCTCGAACCGACATCAGAAAATGGCTTGGCGAAACTCTCCGCCGCCGATACTTTTCAAGTCCGTTCCGTCTCGCAACAAAGATTTGTCCGACAACTCGGAACCCTGTCCGAGACAATTATGGAAGAAATTGCAGAAGCACTGACAATTGTTTTGGATCTAGATTGAATAACTAGGCAACAGCGTACAAATAGTGTTATTTATAGATAGATTGTATGGCGCGATGGCCTAAATGATTCCTATACAACTTACACTCAAAAATTTTCTCAGCTATCGCGAAGCTGCTTTAGACTTTCGCGGCCTGCACACCGCTTGCATTTGCGGGCCTAACGGTGCTGGCAAATCCTCCCTCTTAGAAGCCATATCCTGGGCACTTTGGGGCTGTTGCCGCAGCGATACGGAAGACGATATCATCCATATCGGCGAAACAGATGTGCGCGTTGATTTCACTTTCTCCACCGGCGGCCAAATATACCGGGTGATTCGCAACCGCCGACGCGGACAATCGGGAAGTTTGGAATTTCAAGTCAGCTTGAATTCTGCCGAGAGTGAGGAAAAACTTAATTTTCGCACGCTCACAGACAAGGGGCTGAGAACAACTCAGCAAAAAATCCTCGAACACATCAAACTAGATTACGATACTTTCATCAATTCGGCATATTTGCGGCAGGGGCGAGCTGATGAATTTATGCTCAAAAAGCCGATCGAACGCAAGCAAGTTTTAGCCAACCTGCTCAAACTCGACTCCTACGACACTTTATCCGAACAAGCCAAGGATACCTCCAAACAATTTAAAGCTCAAGTCGATGTACTCAAACAGAGTTTGCTAACCGTACAAGAGCAACTGCAACAAAAAGAGGCTCTCGCTTCCGAACAAACTCAATTGCAGCAAGCAACCGATTTGCTTCAGCAGCAGCAGCAAGCCGACACAACCGAGTTACAGCAACTGCAACTTCAGCACCACAACCGCCAAACTTGGCAAAAACTCCTCGCCGGCCACCAGCAACAGCACTACAATATCTCTCAAGAATGCCGCCGTTTGCAGCAAGAACTCAGCGCAGCCAAACAGCAGCAAAATGAGCTACAAGCCCTCCTAGGGCAAGAAAAGGAAATAACAGCAGGCATTGCGTATTTCCACAGCTTGCAAGCGACAGAAGAGACTCTGGCTGGCAAATTCAAAGCCAACCAACAAGCCCAAAATCAGCGTCAGCAATTGCAAGAACAGCAACGGCAAGAACTGAGCTTTTTGCAAAGCAAAATTCAGCAGTTGCAAGCTCAATTAGAGGTTTTAGAACAAGATGAAAAAGATGTTCTGGAAATTCTCAAACAGCAACCGGAGGTTGATAAAGGACTCGCACAGTTGCAAGCAGTTCGATCGCGCCTCAACGAACTAGAGCAACTGCAACTGCAAGTTTCGCCGCTGCTACAACAGCAGCAGCAAAAGCAACAAAAGCTCGATCGCGCCCGCGCCGGTTTAACCGCCCGCTTAGACGAAATCAACCGACAGGTGCAAGTTCAGCAGCAGAAGCGACAGCCGCAATTACAGCAGGAAATCTCGGCCATCGCCAATCAAATTTTGCAGTTGGAAAACAAGCGAGTTTATCAGCAGCGAGTCCGCGAAAAAGGTCAAGAAAGGCACGACTTTCTCGGAAACCTGCAAGCAAAAAGCCGCGACTATCAAACCAGACTGGCCGAGATCGACCAAAAACTGCAACTGCTGCGGAAACATGAAGGAGAAAAAACTGCAGGCGAAGGTAAAGCCTCGAATTTTGCAGAAAACGAGCCATCGAATTCGCATTTAATGGTGCGGGATGCAAATTTTGGCAATTGTCCTTTGTGCGATCGACCTTTAGACGAACACTACTGGAATTTGGTAGTCACAAAACACCACACCCAACAGCAGGAAATTTGGAACCAACTGTGGGTTGTGCGCGAACAGTTGGCCGTCTCCGAGCGCGAAATTCAAGTTCTCAGACATGAATACCGCGAACTAGAAGAGGAATTAGCGCCCTACCAAGAATTGCGGGAACGCCGCAGTCATTTACAAGCACAATTAGATAGCCTGGGCCAAGACGAAAACCGACTGCAAAGTATGCGTCAAGACGCTGCAGAAATAGAGCGGTTGTTACGCACCGGCGAGTATGCAGCGGAGGATTTGGGCGAACTCCAGCAAATCGAACAGCAACTGCAACAGCTCAATTACAGCGATCGCAGCCACTCCCTCGCCCGCAGCGATGAAAAGCGCTTGCGGTGGGCGGAAATTAAGCAAGCTCAAATCAAAGACGCTCAGCAGAAACTGAATAAAATTAATGCCCGCCGCCCGGATTTGCAAACTCAATTAGCCACCGTACAGCAACAGTTAGAACAGCAAAAAAATAGCTCGGAAATACAGCAGCAAATTCTGTCTTTAGATAGATACATTGCGGAAATTGGCTATAATTTGGAACAGCACGAACACGTGCGGAACGAAATGCGCCGAGAGCAGTTTTGGATCGCCCGCGCCGAAAAATTGCGATCGGCAACTGTGCAGTACCCGCAAGTGCAGCAGCGGGTTAATGAAATAGCAAATTCCATCGCCGTGCGCGATCGAGATTTGCAAGCTGTCAGCGCTCAAACTGCCGCGATGAACCAGCAGTTGCAAGAACATCCCGATCCCACAGCCCGCATAAGTGCGATCGAACAGCAAATCAGTCGCCGCCGCCAGCAGTTAGACCAACATTTGGGAAGTCTCGGACGCCTCCAGCAGCAGCAGCAAAATCTGGAAAATCTGCAAGTTCAGCTAGTAGCTCAAAAAGAGCAAATGCAAGTTGCGAAACGCCAGCAGCGAGTTTATCAAGAGTTGGGTCAAGCATTTGGTAAAAACGGCATTCAAGCTTTAATGATTGAAAATGTTTTGCCTCAACTTGAAGCTGAAACCAATCAGATATTGTCGAGATTGAGCGCGAATCAATTGCACGTTCAATTTATTACTCAGCGAGCGGCTGCTTCTAAAAAAGCAACTAAATTGATTGACACTTTAGACATTTTAATTGCTGATGCTCGCGGTACTCGCGCCTACGAAACTTACTCGGGCGGTGAAGCTTTTCGGATTAATTTTGCGATTCGGCTGGCGCTGGCGAGACTGCTGTCTCAGCGGGCGGGCACGGCTTTGCAAATGTTGATTATTGATGAGGGATTCGGGACTCAGGATGCTGAAGGGTGCGATCGGCTGATTGCTGCAATTAATGCGATCGCCTCCGACTTCGCCTGCATCCTCACCGTTACCCATATGCCCCACCTGAAAGAAGCTTTTCAAGCCAGAATTGAAGTAAGCAAAACTGCTCAGGGTTCTTGCCTTAGCTTGTCAATTTAAAAGGGTTCACGAGCCGGATGGAAGCAAAAGAAGAAAAAAAGTTGAAAATATCAGTATTTTCACCTTCGGTTTTCTTGCCGCATTCGGTATTTTCATCTTCTGTTTTCTGGATAAGTACCGAATTCCTTCGGTGGTACTACTTTTAAACCAGGAGGCAACTGTATGCCCGTGCCCCAAACCATAATGGAATCAGTCATTGCCAATCTAAAATCTAAAATCTAAAATGGTATTAGTCGTCTCCCACGTCGGCTTTTTTGGGCTGCTGACTTTGTTAAAAAAGCTAAATTGAAAATAAAATTATACAATAAGAATGGCTCAAGCTATTTATAAATTTTTATTGTTCTGTCCCCTCCCTGGGAATTTGGATATTGCCACCGATGACAACAGACTCTTTCAACCTGTCTCTCCTACAGCGGGCGATCGCAGCGTCGAGCAACAGCATCCTCATCGCCGATGCTCGCAAGCCTGACACACCTATTATCTACTGCAATCCAGCTTTTGAGAAACTGACCGGTTACAGTACCGAAGAAGTTATTGGACGCAACTGCCGGTTTTTGCAAGGCCCCGATACAGATCAGGCTGAATTAAATAAACTCCGCCGCAGCTTGCAAGCGGGAAAGGAAATTCAAGTAGTTCTCAAAAATTATCGCAAAGACAAAACTCCTTTTTGGAACGAATTAATGGTTTCCCCCATCCTAGACAATAAGGGGAAATTAACTCATTTTATCGGAGTTCAGAACGATATTAGCAAAAGAGTAGCCGCCGAAACAGCCCTCCAAGAAAGCGAAGAAAGATTGCGGGCGATCGCCACTGTGACTCCCGTTCCCATGTCAATTACGCGCCTAGAAGATAGCGTAATTTTGTATGCAAATTCTGCCCTCGGAGAAAGTTTAGGTGTGAGTTGCGAACAACTTATCGGACGAAAAAAAAATGAACTTTATGCCAATATCAATGACCGCAGTCAATTGATAGAATTAGTCAAACAAAACGGCTTGGCCGACCGCGAAGAAATCTGCCTCAAGAAAGCAAATGGCAGTTTTTTTTGGGTAAAAATGTCGATGCGAGCGATTAATTTTAATGGCGAAGCCGCAATTTTATCGGCATTTTACGATATTACCGATCGCGTAGAAGCAGAAACCGCACTACGGCAAAGCGAAGCGAGGTTTCAAAAACTAGCCGCCAACGTTCCGGGAATGATTTATCAATTTCAGTTAGCAGCAGACGGCACGGTGTCATTCCCCTACGTCAGTTCCGGCTGTCGCGAGCTCTGGGAATTAGAACCAGAGGTACTCCAAATTTCAGCTATTCCCGCGATCGAAATGATTCATCCAGACGATGCGCCAAGCTTCCATGAATCTGTTGCTATCTCAGCTCAAACTTTAGAGCCTTGGCGGTGGGAAGGCAGATTTGTTTTTCCGGGCGATCGGATTAAGTGGGTTAGCGGGGCTTCCCGGCCAGAACAGGGCGAAAAAGGTGACATTATTTGGGACGGCGTGTTGATTGACATTAGCGATCGCAAACTTGCAGAATCAGCACTGCGGCAAAGCGAAGCCAGATTCCAAAAAATGGCCGCCAATGTGCCGGGAATGATTTATCAATACTTGCTGCATCCCGACGGTTCAAATGAATTCATTTATGTGAGTTCCGGCTGTTGGGAACTCTACGAATTAGAGCCTGAAAAATTTCAACAAAACTCCAATTTAATGTGGTCAATGGTGCATCCAGAAGACCTAAACAATCTGTTAGAATCAATCGCAATTTCAGGCCAAACTCTCAAACCTTGGATATATGAAGGGCGGATCATAACAGGAGCGGGAAAACTGAAATGGATTCGTGGCATCGCTCGCCCTGAACTGCAACCGGGGGGCGATATACTGTGGGAAGGGGTGACAATCGACATCAGCGATCGCAAGCTAGCAGAAATCGCCCTCAGCGAGTCAAAAATCGCCCTGCAACAAGCCAATCAAGAACTTGAAAAGCGCGTCCTAGAACGCACGGAAGCCTTGGAAACATCCCAAAATATGCTGTGGTTGGTAATCAATAACATCCCTCAGTTAATCGCCTGGAAAGATCGAGATTTAGTTTACTTGGGAGGCAACAAAAACTTTGCCAAAGTCGCAGGTTTCAATCACCCCAGTGAAATCGCCGGTCTCACCGACTTCGATATGCCCTGGAAGCCCGAAGAAACAGAATTTTTTCGAGCCTGCGACCGTCGCATCATGGCAACAAACACCCCAGAATATCACATCCTAGAATCCAAAATGCAAGCCGACGGCACCCAGTGCTGTCTGGATACAAATAAAATACCTTTACACGACAATTCCGGCAATGTTGTCGGCATTTTGTCTACGTTTGAAGACATCACCGATAGGCTTTCCCTAGCAGCTCAAGTCCGGGCCAGCGAGGAACTATTTCGCACAATTTTTGAAGATGCACCGATCGCTATCTACTTAGCTAATTTAGATGATAACAAGTTAGTGAGAGTTAATAAAACTTACTGCGAAATGCTGGGATATACCGCAGCCGAATTGCTCGCCAAAACATTTATTGAACTTGGACATCCCGAAGATTCTCCAAAAAATCTCCAAGTTGCTGATTCTCTGGAGCGGGGAGAAATTACTCACTATCAAATCGAACTCCGCCAGATTACCGCTATCGGTAAAATTGTTTGGGTAAACGTGACAGCTACTTTGATTCGAGACGGCGAAGGAAAACCCATTTACAATTTAGGGATGATTGAAAATATAACCAACCGCAAAATTTCCGCCGCCGCACTCCAAGCTTCCGAATCTCAATTGAGAAAACAAGCAGCCCAATTGCAAGAAGCCTACGAAAAGCTACAACACGCTCAAATCCAATTAGTTCAATCAGAAAAAATGTCTAGCCTCGGTCAGATGGTGGCTGGCATCGCCCACGAAATCAACAATCCCGCAACTTTTATTAACGGCAATATTTCTCACACATACAACTATTTTCACGATTTAATTGAACTGTTAAGTCTCTACCAGGAATGCTATCCGTCCCCAGTGCCTCAGATTGCTGAAAAAGTTAAGGACTTAGAGCTAGATTTCTTGAAGGAAGACTTGCCCAGAATGCTAAACTCCATGACAGTAGGAATAGAAAGAATCAGTAAAATTGTGTTGTCGCTGCGGAATTTTTCGCGACTGGATGAATCAGAAATGAAGTGGGTAGACCTTCATGAAGGAATTGACAGTACGCTGTTAATTTTGCAGCACAGGTTGCATCAAGGAAGTCTAAAAAGCGGGATTGAAGTTATTAAAGAATACGGAAAAATATCGAAAATTCACTGTTGTGCAGGTCAGTTAAACCAGGTATTTCTAAATATTATCAGCAATGCGATCGACGCTCTAGAAAACCAACCGGAACCTCGGACGATCGTGATTCGCACCCTCATGAAAAAAGCTGGCATGAAAAGCCACAGTAAAAACCAGCTCAGTGATTGCGATCGCATTGTAATTTGCATCGCCGACAGTGGCCCGGGAATGAGCGAAGACGTTCGCAAGCGGCTATTTGACCCCTTCTTCACAACCAAGCCCGTAGGGGCTGGAACCGGCTTGGGATTATCCATCAGCCATCAGATTGTGGTAGAAAAACATAAGGGAAGCCTGCGGTGCATCTCAGCGCCCGGACAGGGAGCGGAATTCTGGATTGAAATCCCCTGCTGAGCGATCGGAAATTAATCTAAAAGTTTAAATATCTAACTTTTAATTCCCAATTGCCGTCGGTGCTTGAGTTATCAGGGTTTTGAATTAACCGCACTCAGAGACCGGAACAAATCGCACTCAGCGGTGTGCTAATCTGCTGCCCTTATTCGCTAGGCAAATATGCTGAAAAAATTACCTTTATCCTGGTCTCGCTACATTCCAGCCGGGTTGACGCTGGGTTTGGGTGTGGGACTGTCGCTTCTCACATTCGCCTTGGTTTGGGACTGGGAAGACAAGCGCCGCGACTACGAAATGAACCGCCGCATCGACGATATTTCGCTCGCCATCGAACGCCAGCTTAACTCCGACTTAGATACTGTTCTCGCCCTCAGCGACTACATGAAAGCCTTCAGCGCCGTCGAGCGTTCCTCTTTTGCCAGGTTTGTCGCCCGGCCCCTATCCGTCCACCCCAGCCTGCAACTCCTGGCTTGGGCCCCCCGCGTCCCCAATTCCGAGCGGCGCAACTACGAAACCAAAGCTAGAACCGAAACAGAGCCCAGCTTCGAGATTACAGAGCGCGGCCCGCGAGGAGAACTCCGCAAGGCCCTCCAGCGTTCCGAATACTTCCCGGCTTTCTACGTCGAACCACCAGCCGGAAACGAGACAGTATTAGGCTTTGACCTCGCCTCCCACCCAGAAATCCGCGCCGCGCTCGATCGAGGGCGCGATACAGGAGAAATGATTGTCACCAACTACATCGGCTTAACTCAGGGCAATTCCCCGGAACTAGGTCTTTTGGCTATAGTTCCGATTTACGAAAACAGCAGTAAACCCACTACCCTGGAATCCCGTCGCCAACGGCTACAAGGATTTGTTCTGGGCGTATTTCGAGGCAAAGATATTTTCCAAACCTCTTTAAAAGGACGCAATACCGACTACCTCACTATTTATCTCGTTAGCGAGGCTCCAGACAAGCAACAAGCAGCGTCGCTGTTACCGCAAAGGGCCAACCCGGTTCTCAAAAATCTCCCTGCTGAGGGGCAAATTCAGCAATTTGCGGTGCAGTTCCAATCCGAGAGCCAACAAGTGCTTCCAGCATCAGCCGCTGCGGAACCCTCCCTCATGCAAAACTGCCCGATTCTTGACAATCCAGGCCCGAACTATACAGCTTGCAGAAGGCGGCTGAAAATTAGCGGCCGCCAGTGGTCTATGTACGTGTCGGCAACGCCGGAAATTCGCAGGCTTCGCAAGCACTGGCGCTCTTGGGGAACTCTGACGATGGGGATGCTGTGGACTCTGATTCCGGTGACATATATGCTGACATCTTTGAGTCGCACCGCCCAAATCGAAAAGCTAGCCGGAGAAAGAATTCGCCAAGCCGAACAGTTGCAAGCTGCTTACCTACAGTTGGAACTCGAACAAGCTAAATCCGAGCAACTGCTGCTGAACGTTTTGCCCGCAGCGATCGCCCTGCGTTTGAAGGACAATGAACACAATATCGCCGAAAGTTTTGCGGAAGTAACTGTGATGTTTGCCGACATTGTGGGGTTTACAGAACTTTCGTCGAGAATTTCAGCGACTGCAGTGGTGGAAGTGCTCAACGATATTTTTTCGGCTTTTGACCACTTGGCCGATCGCCACGGTTTGGAGAAAATTAAGACTATTGGTGACGCTTACATGGTTGTCGGCGGTTTGCCTACGCCCCGAAACGATCACGCCGAGGCGGTTGCGAACATGGCGATCGATATGCTGCACGAAATTAGGCTCCTGAGTTTAGAACATTCGGAACCTTTCAGCATTCGGATCGGGATTAGCAGTGGCCCTGTCGTTGCCGGCGTGATCGGCTTAAAAAAGTTTATTTATGACCTCTGGGGCGACACAGTAAATATTGCTTCGCGCATGGAATCCCACGGGATTACCGGCTGCATTCAAGTCACCGCCGAAACCTACGAGATATTAAAAGATAAATATACTTTTCAGAAGCGCGGCGCTATTCAAGTTAAGGGCAAGGGATACATGGTTACTTATTTACTGACTGGGAAAAAAGATTATTGACACCGCCCAAAAACGGATACCAGCCTCCGATTCCCCGATCAACTAAGACTTGCGATCGCCAAGCTAAGATATGATAAGCTCAAGGTATTCTATCACCCCTGCACCAACTGAGGAAAAACCATGACGACGCTGCTAATTCAAACCGAAAGCGTCCCACTGACGGTCAATTTCCCTGCGATCCAATCGATGACTGTTGAACAGTTCTATGAATTCTGTATAGTTAATCGCGATTTGAGAATTGAGCGTACTGCCAGTGGGGAAGTCATTATCATGTCACCAGCTTTTTCAGATACAGGGAATCGAAACGGTAAGATTTTTCAGCAACTTGCAAACTGGGCAGAAGAAGATGGCACAGGTGAAACGTTTGACTCCAGTGCAGGCTTTACCTTGCCGAATGGAGCAACCCGCTCCCCCGATGCCTCATGGATTAAACTAGAGCGCTGGAATGCCTTAACTGAAGAACAAAAAGCCTCATTCGCACCGATTTGTCCAGACTTTGTGATTGAATTGCGGTCTGCTAGTGACGCTCTCAAGGGATTGCAAAAGAAGATGCAAGAATATATTGACAACGGTGTATCGCTCGGCTTTTTGCTCGATCGCAAAAACAGAAAAGTCTACATCTACCGTCCCGATCGCGAACCTGAAATCTTAGATAATCCTGAAACAGTCAGCGGCGATCCAGAGTTACCGGGATTTGTCTTGCGGATGGCAAAAATCTGGTGATTTAGATCGTTACACCATACTCAAAGACATCAATTCATCTGTCATTTCAAAATTCGCCGTCACACTTTGCACATCATCCAAATCTTCCAGTGCATCCATTAACTTAAGGAGCGATCGAGCTTTTTCAGGAGTGTCTATTTCCACTGTATTGCTCGGAATCCAGCGAGTTTCCGACTGCAAAACAGCAAAAGTTTTTTGTTTCAAATGACACTCCCCGCTCTTTCAGAGACTGGGATTATTGGTTCATAGATACCTTATTTTTTAGCTCGCATCACTAAATCAATTAACTGTTCTCTTCCCCAGAGTTGTACCCCATTCGCTTGAGCCAGTTTATGAGCATTGGATGTAAACATACTGTTTGTAATAACGATCGCATCTTGCGCCCCGTAATACTTAACCGCACTAACCACTTCTTGCACGGCGGAATTTCCCACTTTTCCTTGATAGCGTTTTGCCTGGACAACGGTTTTCTTGCGGGCTTTAGAGAGAATCAAGTCCGCACCAAAATCCCCCGTTTTGGGTGTCATTTCGACCGCATAACCGAGATTGCGGAAACAGCAGGCTAAAAATTCCTCAAACTCTTCTCCCGTCATGCGATCTACCTGATCGATTAAATACCCAATCTCTGCCACTTCTAACCGCGTAGAACCTGCTAAAATCTGCTTGAATTTTTTCAGCAGAATTGCACTCAACTTAGTAGAAGGAGAATGAGAAGATAAGGGGGGAGCTTGTGATTCAGTATCTATTAAATTCGCAATCTTTGGCACGTCTAATCGCCCAGCAACTTTTATGATTTTTTGGAAATTTTGCAGCAGACTCGAACTCAACTTATTAGTAGAAGGAGAATCAGAAGATAAAAAGGGAATTTGTGACTCAGCTTGGACTTCAGTTTGTGCTTCAGTGGGTGGCGGTACCGCATCCTCGATCGAAGTTGGCTGGGCTGGCTTTTGAGCTTGCTTTCTTTTGCTCAAAACAGCCCGTTGAATTGCCAGCAAAATTTTCCCCTCTTGTTGATTAATTTCACCGTCAGCCTCGATTATCTCAGTGCATCGCTTTAAAAGTGGTTCGGCAAAGTCAAGTTCGAGTTGTGCGAGTAAAATATCCAACTTGGGAAGCAATTTAGACTTATTTGTCACAGCTTCAATCTCAGCTAAAGTCCTGGGATTTAAATTCGCCGCTCGTAATTCCGGTAATAACTCATCCCATCGGGTGAATTTTTTGCTGGCATAGACGACATACACCAAAATCCAATCCATCACCGTTTCTTGTGCGATCGCTTTCTCTAAATATTGCTCACTTTCCGCTTGCAAGACTTCTTGTAAATCTTCGAGCTTGGTTTCGATTTTCGAGGAATCGAGATGCGCTTCATAAAACCGACAAGCACCGTATCCCAGCGCGTAAATCATTGTCGCACTGGCGCTAGCATTAATCACCGCACCCGCCAAGGGAATATTGCTGACCAGCGTAACTCCAGCTTCGATCGCTAAATTGCTACCCAAGGATAAACCGAAAATAGCGACAACTTCTCCTTTGCGATCGCTCGATTGCAAATCCATTCCATAGGCGGCAGCTATTTGATAAACCAACTCGGCGGATAACGCCGTCATTGCCGCTAAATCCATGCCAGCTAATGCCAAAGCTGCGCCCGGAACTAAACTGCTAACCAAGCCACTTCCTGCCGCTAGCAAGGCTTTTTCCACCATTAAGCGATGTGCGATTTCTTGAGGTTTCTCGTGAGGATATTGGCGCTGCAACTCTCGAACTTGCCCCTCGGCAGTCACTACATCAACTTTATCGATCGCATTAACTAACCAGTCGATTTTGAAATTTTCAGTCAGTTTTTTCAAGATAGGACTCTGGGAAATCGAACCGAGGGCTGAATCCAAAAAATTGGGAAATTGGAGTCCTGCACTTCCGGCATTGCCTACCGCATTCCCTACCGCACTCGCAGTATTCACGATCGCACTTCCGGCATTCCCCACCGCACTCGCGCTATTAATAATCGCACTTCCGGCATTCCCTACCGCATTGCCTACCGCACTTGCGGTATTCACGATCACACTTCCGGCATTGCCTGCCGCACTCGCGGTATTAACAACAATCGCACCTCCAGCACTGCCTACTGCATTTCCAACTGCACTCGCGCTATTAACAATCACACTTCCGGCATTGCCTACCGCACTCGCGGTATTAACAACAATCGCATCTCTAGCACTCGCCGCTGCATCCCCCCACGCACTCGCAGTATTCGCGGCCGCACTTCCCGCACTCGTCGCCGCATCCCCCCACGCACTCGCAGTTGCAGAAACGGCTCCGAAAACGGAACCGAACCAATTGGATTTATCCCCAGGTTCAGCCTGCACCTCCGATTTGGAGCGATCCTTGGTTTCTGATACTTCGGTTGCTGAGAGAACTTCTTGTGAGTGGGTGCTGTCTATTTTGCTTTCGTTGTTATCTAGCATGGCTTTACTGTGGGTTGAGATTTTCAATGCAGCTTTTTGAGCAATGCGTTGGATTGACACTCCCCACTCGCGTACAGATGGGGATTCGTTTCCTGGTAATAATAGTGTAGCGCGATGTCCCGCTGGCGATTTTTCGTCTTTTGCAGTGCCAGCAGGACGCTCCCGAACCCTCATCTTTCAACCATTAAACCATGACCGAAGACATCAATTCATCTGTCATTTCAAAATTCGCCGTCACACTTTGCACGTCGTCCAAATCTTCCAGTGCATCCATTAACTTGAGGAGCGATCGGGCTTTTTCAGGAGTGTCTATTTCCACTGTATTGCTGGGAATCCAGCGAGTTTCCGACTGCAAAACTGCAAATTTTTTGTGTTTCAAAACATCAGCCAACTGTTCCAAATTAGCCACACTTGTAAATACCTCTGCACCTTCAGTATCCTCATCAATTAATATCAAATCATAAGATTCCGCACCCGCCTCTAGCGACGCTTCAAACAATTGTTCCTCATCAATCGGGCCGCGTACAGTACAAACTCCTTTGTGGTCGAACATCCAGCCCACACAACCTGTTTCGCCCAAGTTGCCGCCATTTTTAGTAAAAGCTTCTCGCAAGTCAGCCGCGGTGCGGTTGCGATTGTCTGTCAGCGCTTCAATTAGAATAGCAACCCCGCCAACGCCGTAACCTTCGTAGCGAATAGCTTCTAAATCCGAACTTCCCCCGGCTAAGCCAGCACCTTTGGCGATCGCCCTTTCTATGTTTTCATTAGGAATACTCGCCGCCTTGGCTTTTTCTATAGCCGTTCGCAGTTGAAAATTGCCAGCGGGATCGGGAACTCCGCTGCGGGCCGCGACAATAATTTCGCGAGATATTCTAGCAAAAACCTTGCCTTTAACGGCATCTACTCTAGCTTTTTGGCGTTTAATATTCGCCCACTTACTGTGTCCTGCCATACCGATTTAAGCTTTTGGATTTAAAATGTGCGATCGAGATTAAACAATAACACCCAGATTGAGACTAATCAGATTAACGTAGGGTGCTCTTCTGCCGCGCACCTTACACACATAGCATAAAATGCGATTTTTGGCACGAATCTCAACTTTAATTAAACCGGATCGCGGTTTCAGAGTCAGTCAGGTGAGAAGTATCGCCATTAAGTGCGATCGACCATTCTCCCTCACCGCGCACCACTTTCACCAAACAGCACAAAGAAGCGTTTATTTCCGTTTCCGCACCGCCCGCCAGCCCGATCGCAGTTCCTAAAACCGACGCACCGTGACCTACCAATAACATATCTTCGGGAAACTCAGCCGCGAGGCGTTTAGCCGTTTCCCCCGCCCTTTTAAGACAAGCTTCCCCAGTTTCGGGATAATTAGCAATACCGCCTTTGTAGGAAGCATCAATCCTGGGAAAACGCCTGCACAAAGCTTCGACGGACTCAGTTTCTGGCATTTCTGTCATCCATTCCGGATTCAGCCATTCGCACAGTCCCCACTCTAGTTTAATTGACAAATCGAGAGCTTCTGCCGCGTGATTTGCTGTTTGGACTGTTCGCAGAAAAGGGGAAGCAAAAATATGAGAAATTCCTTCACCTTTGAGGCGATTAGCGAGTTGTTGGGCTTGAACGTGACCGTCTTCGGAAAGGTGAGGATCGTAGCGGCGTTCTGCGGTGAGAAACCAGTCGGGGTTAACGAAGTCGATGCGGTTTCCGTGTCGTGCGATCCAGACTGTTTGTGGCATGAGTTGGTTTGAATTTGGCTTCTTGATGTAATATTATATCAAAGATGCTGATTTGGGATCTTTATGAAATTCGAGTGGGATGAAAACAAGGCTGCGGTAAATTTGTCCAAGCATGGCATCTCATGTGAGGAAGCCAGAACGGTTTTTGACGATCCCCTCTACGTCGATTTCTAAGCTCCGTATCGCTCTGATGAAGAAGCTCGCTATATTATTGTTGGAGAGTCCCCGCAAGGTAATTTATTGATAGTATCGTATACAGAAATAGCAGATTTTATTCCTATGATTAGCGCCCGAAAAGTAACACGAGTGGAGCGATAAGTTTATGAATAAGGATGAAACAGGGATGGACGATGATCTTCGGTCGGAATATGATTTGAGGAATTTGCGTGTAAGAAGCGTAGGATCTGGACGAAAGACCTTTGGTGGTGTAAAAATTCGTTTAGAACCGGATGTTGCAGAGATGTTTCCCGATTCTGAAGCAGTAAATGAAGCTCTGCGGTTTTTGATTAGAATTACTGGAGAAATTGACACAGCAAATGAGTTTCAACCCCTCAGCGAAGAACAAACGATCGCCAAGAGTCTCGCAGCCTTGCAAGATTACCAGACAAACAAGACGGGCATGGGGCACGATCGGGTTAAGCAATGGGCAGATAGTCTAGGGAGCGATCGTTTTGGCTACCTATGCCAAAATAAAGTTAGAAAATAAAGTTAACCATTCATCATAACTTTTATGACTCTTACACTCACCTTACCACCGAAAATCGAAGCACTGCTGCGCCAACGGGCGGAAAGTACAGGACAAGATATAACCAGCGTTACCCTAGCTGTTATCGCGTTCGGACTTAGCTTTGATGAAAGCGATTTCTTCGAGGCATTAGAAGGGATTCAACGCGGACTTGATGACTTCGATCGGGGTCAGTTTTCTACTCTGGAAGAGTTTGTCGATAGACAAAACCAGAAATACGGACTTTCTTTGGAAGCATAATAGACATCTCCAAAATAGTAACATTATGTGGTAAAAGAACATAAGAGACCTTTTTTTACACAGAAAGATGAGCGACATCCTGAATCATATTGAAGAAAATCCTAAAGAAACACAGCGATTAATTGGTCTGGCCTATGAAGAGTTACAACAATTGCTCCAAAATGCCGAACGATTACATCATGAAAAACAAGCTTTACTAGAAGCAAAGAAAGTGAGAATTATTGCTGGTGGAGGAGGTCGAAAACCCAAACTATCTCTTCCCGAACAAATAATTTTAACCTTGGTCTATCTGAGGCATATGACAACATTTCAACTTCTGGGCATCCAGTTTGGAGTAAGTGAGTCTACAGCTAATGATACATTTAACTATTGGTTGCCGCACCTGCGACAATTGCTACCATCTAGCTTGCTGGAACAAGTAAAAAAAAACGCTGCTGACCATGCAATAGTTAAGGAAATACTCACAGAATATGAATTAATAGTAGATACCTACGAACAAGTCAGAGAGAGACCTGGATCTAAGGATGAACAAGAAAAATACTTTTCAGGCAAGAAGAGTAATCATACATTCAAAAGTCAAATAATTATCATGCCAGATGGTAGAGATATAGTTGATGTTGTGGCAGGGGAACCTGGACCTAAAAGCGATATAACCTTATTCCGGGAATATCGCTCCGAGTTTGACCCTCAACTCATATTTAAGGGAGATAAAGCTTACGTTGGAGAAGATTTAATAACAACTCCCATTAAAAAACCCAGAAACCGAGAATTAACAACTGAACAAAAAGAACAAAACAAAGCGTTTTCGGCTCGCCGAATTTTTGTGGAACATCGAATTAGAACGGTCAAGATATTTCGAGTTGCCCAAGAAAGATTTAGATTAAACCCCCAAAAATATGAGCAAGTAATTTTAACGATTTGTGGAATAGTAAGGTTGCGAATTGGAGCCTTAATATTACCATTAGGAAAAGCGGGGAAATGCTCGGATGAAAATTAACACAGCTTCCTCAATATTTTGGCATAATTATCAACAATAAATATCTCCAACTCGGGTTTCATCGTACACACTAGCTAATTTACGATGATTACATTTACGTCCTAGAACTTAACTATACAGAGGCTTTGAGTGTTTTCGGAGATGTCTAATGTATCGCATTGACTTTTCTAGTACAGCTCAATCTGAAGCTGATGCAGCGTTTCTGAACTTTTCCCAATTCACGACTCCCGAACGCGCTCAAGCATGGTATCAGGGCCTGATTAAAGCGATTTCCTCACTCCAAGAAATGCCGCGTCGTTGTGTTTTAGCCCGTGAAAACGCATTTTTCAGCCAATAGATTCGCCAGCTTCTGTATGGAAGTGGTAAAACCACGTATCGCATACTCTTCACTATTTTTGACGATCAACCTATACCAACGGTGAGGATTATCCACATTCGCCATGCACTCCAGCGTGCGATTGGCGAACCCCAAGATGAGGCATGACCTTATGCTTAGCTTATCTAATTTTTTTGAAATAAGCGATCGCAAATTGCCATGCCCTCCGCAGCCGCGAATTACATTCGCCCCCTAACTCGCAGCATCTTATTCCCGCCTTTTTGAAACTCATAAGGCGCCTCTTGAATTTCTACACTAAAATTTCTCTTTTTCAATTCGGCGACGATCGGATTTAAGTGATCGGATTCTTCCCCGCTAAAACTCTGCAATAGAGGGAATACCCGGACTTCCTTCGCAACCCGACACATTTCTGTAATTGCTTCCAGATGAAATTCTTCCGAAAGCAGGTGAGAATAAGCAAATAAGAAATGGCTGCACAAAGCTAAATCGAATTTACCGTTCTCGAAAGGCAAAACTGGCAGCTCAGCATTAATGTAGCGGCCTTGCTGCAAGCCAGATGGAAAATCTTCTAAAAATTCCTGCATCGCCTTCATTCGCACTTCGCCTAGCTGGTAGGGCGATTCAAAATTATTCCACAGGTAGCCGTCTACATTTGCCTTGACAGCATCAATGACAGTGTGATATGTTTCTTGGATGCGATCGCCAATTTCCACCGCACTAAACTGATAAACTGGATCGCAAGAAATTACCTTTTTACCTTGGCGAGTCATTTCGGCATTGAAGCTTGCCGGGCCGCCCGCACAATCAAGAATTGCTAGCTTGATGTCACTTGATGTCAAGCTAAACATTCCTATGTATTCATCCAAGCAGCGTCCCCAGGGAATTACTTTATCCAATTTTAGTGACACTTGTCTTTGTCCTGCAGATAGAATTATTTAATATTTTACCTCAAATGAGGCTGGTTTTTTCCTATCTCCTTTCTGTGGTGGGTTGATTTGTATCCCCAGTTATGTATGAAGAATTTTGCTCAAACGAGATCCTAATCCTGAGAAAAGTTGGCGGGCTTTACAGTTTCTTTACAAACAAGGTGCAAAATAGTTAAGTGCGATCGCACAATTTTTATGATTCCACCTGTGGATTTTGCAGCGAAGCGAGGCTACACTGGACAGCAGGGAAAATAAACTAAAATCCACTAGCTAAATTGCTCTTGTTCAATGGCAGGCTGCAACCAGGAAAGAAAGATGAAACATACCATTCAAACCGCTACAAGTCTGAGTTTGTCAGCACTCCTGGTGCTATTGAGTTCGCTGCCCAGTATAGCTCAGTTGCCTGCCGTCAGAACTCCTGCGCCCGCTAGGAACCCAAACCAACCGAGAGTACCGCCTCCGCCACCTCCGGGTTCGAGTTTGCCGGCCAACGGCAATTCTGGTTCGCTGACACAAGAAGCAGCTTATACTTTAGGGTCGGGCGATCGCATTGCTTTAGAGATCTTCGGCGTCCCTGAATTCAGCAGAGAATATCAAGTGTTAGTTGACGGGACGCTCAATTTGCCAATCATTCGCAGCGTCTCAATTCAAGGGTTGACGCTGCAACAAGCTGCTAATGTGATTACCCAGCGATACGAACCCTTCATCAATGTTCCCGTTGTTACCGTAACTCTGATCGTCGCTCGCCCCCTAAATATAGGTCTTGCCGGTGAAGTTACTCGCCCGGGTTCCTACAAGATTAATCCCACTAGAGATGGAGGAGGAGTAAAATTCCCGACTTTGATGGAAATGCTGCAACTTGCACAAGGGGTGACATCAGCAGGAGATATGCGAAATGTCCAAATTCGCCGTCCCCGCAGAGGCGGGCCGGAGCAAGTTACTAATGTTGATTTGCAGGATTTTTTAGACACGGGAAATTTGCGTCAAGATGTCACGATTCGAGATGGAGATACAATTTTTGTACCGACAGCAAGGGCCCTTAATACTCAAGAAGTTCGTCAAAGAGCCAGTGCTAATTTTTCCGCTGATATTACTAAACCAATTGGTGTGGTAATTGTCGGGGAAGTAAACCGGCCGGGGCCTTATACTGTATTTGCTTCGGATGTGCGATCGAGCAACCAACAAACAGAGTTGAGTTTTGTATCTATCGACCAACAGCAAGGAGCTGTTGTGGGCTTACCAACGATAACTAGAGCACTGAAAATTGCTGGTGGTATCACTACAGAAGCTGACATTCGCCGCGTGCAAATCCGCCGCCGAGTCAGAGGTGGCAATGAACAAACTATCATGGTAAATCTGTGGGATTTGCTGCAAAGAGGCGACGCAACTCAAGATATTTTGCTGCAAGAAGGAGATAGCGTAATTATCCCGACAGCAGCTACTGTAGACTTAGCCGAAGTTTCTCAAGTCGCAAATAGCAGTTTTTCTCCGAACGCGATTAGCATCAATATTGTAGGAGAAGTAATTAGGCCAGGGGCTTTGGAGGTGCGGCCTAGTACATCCCTGCACCAAGCTTTGCTGACCGCAGGCAGTTTCAATCAATTGCGGGCTAAAAAAGACAAGGTAGAACTATTGCGATTGAACCCCAACGGTACTGTTTCTCGCCGCACGATCGAGGTGGATTTTGCTCAAGGGTTGAATCCTAATAATAACCCCACTCTCCGCAACAACGATGTGATTCTGGTAGCGCGATCGGGCTATGCTAGGGTAGCCGACAATATCAACACTTTCTTGCAGCCAATAACAGGAGTAGCAACTGGAATTAACACTGTTAGCGGCGTTTTTACTGGGTTTCAAGCAACTATCAACGCTTTTCAAAACTTATTTTTGGGAGGCGATTTCGAGCGGCGAAATCAGCTCAGACAGATTCGCGAACAACGTGAAGACAGACAAGAGCAACGTCAAGACAGACTGCTAGACAGAGAGCTCCAACGTGAAGACAGACAGCGGCAAGCTGAAGACAGACAGCGGCAACTTGAAGACAGACAGCGGCAAATCGATCTGCAAAATCGGCAACTTCAGATTCAGCAGCAGCAACTTCAACTTCAGAATCAGCAGCCGCAAATGCAGCCACAGCAAATTCAGCCAACTACTCCTTGATAAGACTCGGGCGTTGAAAGTTAGCCACCCTCTTTATGAATCGGCGGTTGAAACCGCTGCATAGAGTCAAACGAAGTCCGAGCAAAGGGGGAGTAACAAATAAAGGGGGTATTAAAAGCAGATTTGCTATTACATGGCACATCCCAAATCTACGGCAAACATCCAAGGCGTTGCGGATTTACGGTATGAAAGGTTAAATAGGCCCGTCATAGAAACCAGTATCCACAAAGCTTTTGGATTTTAAAGTTATTTTTTTCATACCCTGATTAAGCAACGCCACTTTGAGATTGCTTCACTGAGTTCGCTGGGCGACAGCAATACGTTACTTTTTCGTAAGTCCTGTAATCCTAACAATTCGAGCCGTGAAAGGTATAAGTTGCTACATCAAAGGTAAAGTTTCGATTGACATAGTTCCCCTTTGTCCATGTCCCAAACTACATCAATCATGAGAAATTTTTTGTAGTCTGGAAAATTAATCAACCTTTTGCCTGCAACAACTGTGGCTGCAAAACCTGATTTAATTTGCCACTACGAAACCCCTCCAAATCCAAAGTCGCGTACACAAAACCAAACTCCTGGAACACCGCCACCAATGCAGGCAAATCCGTATTTACCACAAACTCCTGAATCTCCTCTGCGGGTAACTCAATCCGCGCCGTATCTCCGTCCGATCGCACTCGCAGATTTTTCAGTCCCAACTGTCGCAAATACCGTTCAGCGCGCCCCACTCTTTGCAACTTTCCAACGGTGATTTCTTCGCCGTAAGGAAAGCGCGAACTCAAACAAGGTTGAGCCGGTTTGTCCCACCAAGGCAAACCCAATTCTTTTGCCAATTGCCGTACTTCCAATTTAGTCATGCCTACTTCTGCTAAAGGCGATCGCGCGCCGCGTTCCTTTGCCGCCTGAATTCCGGGACGATAATCCTTTAAATCGTCAGCATTAACCCCATCCACCACATAAGGATAACCCTTTGCTAGTGCTAGGGGTTTCAAAGTATCATGCAGTTCGCTTTTGCAGAAATAGCAGCGGTTAACTGGGTTAGAAGTGTAATTGGGATTTGCCATTTCCTGAGTTTCTACTTCCTCGTGGGCAATGCCAATTTCTGCTGCTTGAATGCGCGCATCTTCTAAATCTTCTGGCAGTAAAGACGGGGAAACAGCCGTCACTGCCAAAGCGCGATCACCCAACACATCAAAAGCGATTTTGGCTACCAAAGTGCTGTCTATTCCGCCGGAGTAGGCAATCAAAGCCCGTTCCATTTGTGCGAAAATATCTTTCAATTCTTCGACTTTTTCTATTAACATAAATTCACCTTTTTTACGAACATATAAGTAAGAAAGTAAACTCAAGAAAGAAGGATGAAGAAAGCCTATCTCGATCGGGTTCCCTTCTTCCCTCGAACCTCTTATTTCTTCCGACTTCCATCGGGCTTCTAATGCTATTCGGGATCGATACCGAGGGCTGCCAATCGAGCCAAAAGCTCTTGATTTCGCTGTCTTTCCTGTTCCAGCAGCGTCTCGGCTAACTCTTTGTGTTGCTGTTGGCGATCGGCCCGTTGACGTTCATTTTCTGCCCTTTCTTCCGGCCACAAAAGCAACTCGCCCGCCGTATTCCACCAACGCAGCCAATATCCTGTTCTACCTTCGCGAGTTCCCTGCCACACTCCCAAAAATAGATTTAATCCAGGTATTAAATAACGACCGTTTTCATCAGGATTTTGATTTTCATAACGCTCGGATTCAAGCGCATAAACTTCTATTCTGCCTGTATGCGGCCGAAAAATGACATAGCGAGGAACTTTGATTACTTGTTCGTAAAAAAACCACTTGCCGATTTCTTCTGTGTGTTCGACAGAGTATTCGTCGCCGTAAGTAGCTGATAGAAATTCCCTCACTACAAAAGGGACACTTCCTTCGGTATGAGGCGTGTAACTGCGGCGGGGATAGTTGTGATCCCAAGGTTGAACTGGCTGGACGTACATCCAGTCTGGGGCTTTGCAAATAGTGCGATCGTCCACAGCAGCGCACAAAGCAAAATTAGAAACTATGAGTGCGTCTTGCATTAGTTCCGGGGAATCCACTACAGACTGGGGCAAACCGTTAGCTAGCAAGGGATGGTCTATATCGTCTACAGGGTCGTCTGGTAGGATGAAATCATCGGGTAGCAGTGGCCAAGTAATCTTGAGCTGGGATATCGGTTTGTGAATTACAGTGGTCATAAGTCACCTCATTTTACCAATAAAAGTTTGAGTTTTAGTCGAGATGGGCGATCGATAACCTTCTCTATATCTTAGCGCGCTAAGTCGATAATAAAATTGGTTTGTAGTAAGGACTTTAGTCCTCACTACAAACAATTAGCCTGAAGTTACGGAAGGCTGCTTTTAAAATTCCCGGCGGGAAAATATGGCGATCGCAATTGACAACAGCAGCACCACATACAGCAAACCGTAGCCAGCATCTGTAATCAAACCTGCCAAGTAAGGAACGTGTCCGTAAACAGCATCGTTTCTCAAATTGAATCTGGCTAAATCCGGCAAAACCAGATAAAGTCCCATCATCAATTGTTCAAGGCCAGGATTTTTAGTTAACTTGCCCAAAGCTACTAAATCCCGCGTCGAATGTCCCATTAAATAAACACCAAATGTCAGTAAAGTTGCCAACAGCGAACTGCTAAAAACCCCAAATAAAATCCCGACACCAGCCATCAGACACAGCTCAAACCAGATAAACAGCGAAGCGATTAAAATGCTTTCCAAAGGGAAAGGAATGCGGCTCAAACTCAGAATAGCCAGATAGATAACAGTCATTGCTGCTACAAGCACGGCCAGCACCGCCGACAGCCCTAAGTGCTTGCCCACAATTAACTCAGCCCGACTTATCGGCTTGGCAACTAACAGATAAACAGTCCGCTTTTCAATTTCTTTGTTGACCAATCCGGTAGCCACAAAAACTGTGGCAATTAGACCGAGAATGCTCATAGCAGCCAAACCGACATCTAAGATAATTTTATTCTCGGTTGTCGCCGCCAATTCCGGTATCAACCGTACCGAGGCTCCCATCAACAGAGCAAAAATAATAATTAAGTAAAGGATGCGATCGCGAATTACTTCCCAAAATACATTGGTCGCGACTGTCAAGATTCTTCTCAAATTCATCTAGTTATTAACCCACTGGAAACTTTCGCCATACTTTAGTGTAAGGAAGAAGGAAGAAGGAAGAAGGAAGAAGGAAGAAGGAAGAAGGAAGAAAGAGGATTTTTTCCATCTCAGACTCTCAGACTCTCCCACTCTCAGACTCTCCCACTCTCCCGCTATACCGATCGCAATTAGTTAACAGAGACAGAATCACACTTGACTGTCCCCCGCAGTTCCATCTTTTTTCTGTCCGGGTTGAGAGCGTTTGATGGCATCGCAGGTTACAGTCGCCCTATTGGCTATCTGGAACACCTCGCAAGATTTGGTAAACGAATATATTTCCGGTCTAAAAACCAGCCCCAGCCAAGTGGCCTGCATATCTAACTGATAGCGGGACTCTCCTTGGACGATCGAAGTTTTGACATCCCAGCTCGCATCTTCTGGGACTATCCCAGTTGTTTTTAAGGCTTGATTCCGCAGAAAAAATCGCTCGTTGTCAATATCTATTAACATTTGCTCTACTTGCGCCCACGGTTTTGTGCGGGCTTCATTTCGCAGGTATCCCTCCATTGCATTGAGGATGACAACTCCTCGGGAGCGATTAATAGTTGGCCGTTGAAATGTCACCACATAATCGCTTTGCCTTAAATCCTGAGATAAAACGCTCGGATACTGTTGTATCCAACCTTGAATTAAAAAGTGAAAAGCAAACCAACAGGAAAACAGCAGGTGAACTAGAGTAATCATCAAAAACTGAGGCCGCACCAACGACCTGATACCTTCCCGTTTTGACTCGCTATTCCAAATCTCTATTGTAGCAAGAACTACTACTGCTATAAGTGGGCCGGATATCCATGCTATTTCCTTCCTATCCGACGGCAATCTTATCAGTAACCACAAGCCAATTAAGATGCTTGTCACCCACGGACTCAGACTTACTCCTTTAATCACAAAAGGTTGCTGACTCGTCAGCAAACCCATTGAAAGTGTAAAAAATAACCAGCTCATATCAAAAAGCAGAGTTCTCGTCCGCCAGTCAGTGACTGCCGCCACTGTCAGCAAAGCTAAAAAGATGCTGAGCAGTAAAGGAGTCTTCCAGTGGACAACTTTAGGCGGAATCATCGCCTTTTGGATTTTTTTATTGGTTTCCCAAAGGTTATTCGTCAGCTTAGTGAGTTGCTGAGTGACATCAAAAAATTGCTTCATCATAAATTTCAATAGACGCTTTGCAAAAACAACAAGGTTAAAATAACGAGATTGCTAACAGTGTGGGCGATTAAAATTCCCCCAAACTGGGTAGTTACTTGAAAAGTTTTTTTGGGAGGACGGCGGGTGAGGGTTGGCGGCCCTAAAAACTGAGGTTTGGAAGCTTTTTTATTGCCGGCAACCATGTTCTCTATGAATTCTAATCCCTGCCATTTAGCTAGAAAAGTTACTGCTAATACTGAGAGTGCTATCATAGTTATTGGAGCGTAAACATTATCCGCTCTTCCTAATAAGATATAACCGATAAGCTGTTCCCGCAAATCTTTGCTAAGAACGCTTTCTATGCCGAAAAAAACTAACCAGCCTACGCAAGTGCAAGAGAGATTGAGGATGGCTGTATATTCAATGCTGGTTTTGGGGCCGAGTTTAAGTAGTTTTTGCAAAAACCACGATTCGATCGCGATCGCCAAAAACATAATTAAAATTTGCACCAAAACAGTCCGAAATGGGAAAACACTCGCAATCATAAGCCTTTAGGTATATCAGTCCGTGTTAAATTTTAATTGTACAGCACAAACGGAATAATCTTAACCGGAGGTTTGAGCACCAGATTGCGTTAGATCGCTGCTTAAAAAATTGGGGGTTAGGACTTATCGTATAATCTGTTGAGATCCGCCAACAGAATGGAAAAATTAAACATTCAAGGCGCGCGATCGAATACCCACCCCGATACAGACTCAAATAACTGCTGATTATGGTAAGGAATGGCATTGGTATTCGGACAGCCTCATCCCGGTCGGAACGCGCCGCGGGTCAGATTCACGTCTACGACGGCGCTGGTAAAGGCAAGTCTCAGGCAGCTTTGGGAGTAGTGTTGCGCTCGATCGGGCTGGGTATCAATTCTGACTCGCCCACGCGAGTCTTGTTGCTGCGCTTTCTTAAAGGCCCCGGCCGCTCCTACGACGAAGACGGGGCAATAGAAGCCTTGCAACGGGCATTTCCGCACTTGATCGACCAAGTGCGAACCGGCAGAGCCGAATATTTTGGGGCCGAAGCAATCACCCGCTTCGATCGCGCCGAAGCTCAGCGAGGGTGGGATATCGCCAAAGGAGCGATCGCAAGCTCGCTCTATTCCGTCGTGGTACTAGACGAACTAAACCCCGTATTGGACTTGGGTTTGCTGCCAGTTGACGAAGTAGTCCAAACCCTCAAAAACAAACCAGAATATTTAGAAGTCATCGCCACAGGCCGAGCGGCCCCGGAAGCTTTGCTGGAGATTGCCGACTTGCACTCAGAAATGAAGCCCCACTATCACCCCGCAGCGGCAGAGCATCATATTTCCGGTATCGAAATATACACTGGAGCGGGAAAAGGCAAGTCTACGAGCGCTTTGGGCAAAGCTTTGCAGGCAATAGGTAGGGGTATCAGTCAAGACCAATCTCACCGGGTGTTAATCGTGCAATGGCTCAAAGGTGGCACGGGTTATACAGAAGATGCGGCGATCGCAGCTTTGCGCCAAAGCTATCCACAGCTAGTAGACCACCAGCGGTGCGGCCGAGATGCTATAGTTTGGCGGGGGCAACAGCAAGAGCTAGACTGCATAGAAGCAGAACGCGGCTGGGAAATCGCCAAATGTGCGATCGCCAGCGGCTGGTACAAAACGATTATTCTCGACGAACTCAATCCCACAGTAGACTTAGAACTGCTGCCGGTAGAGCCGATCGTCGAAGCCCTGCTACGCAAGCCGCGGGATACAGAAATTATTATCACCGGGCGCTGCCACAAACCCCACGCTTACTTTGACTTGGCAAGCGTACACTCCGAGGTATACTGTCACAAACACTACGGCGATCGGGGCGTAGAACTAAAGCGGGGCGTAGACTTTTAAAGCCCGGAGCGGTACTCGGTTCAATCCGGGTCAGAATTATTAAATGACGGCCCTGCCTGGAAAACCGGAAATTGCCACAAAGCTTTGTTACCAAGTAACAAATCTCCCAATTTCCCTTGTCTTCCCGATCACCCAGATCAGCCTTTTTTAATCTTTAATTTCCTCCCCCGGACGCGATCCCCGACCGCCAATCCAGAATGGAACATTAAGAATATGAGCCGCGTCTTATAGAGCGTGAGCACATGAGACAGTGCACCAGGATTATTAAATGGTGAAGACTTTGAAAATAAAAGCTTACAAGCAAAAAATCCGCGAGGGAGAAAGTCTAGACAGGGTTAACGCCAGTAGGCTAGACTTGCGGCTGGCAAACAGGTTAAACTACAGCGGAATCCAAACATTCGGTGTTCTAGGCAGTGTCTGTAGTCGCACCAGCGATGACCAACAAGTAGAGGAGTGAAGCTTTATGACAACGTTAGATGACAATCCTAATCAACTAGATTTAAACCTTCCGGGACTAGGCCCGGATACAGTATTCGCCGGAGAGGGGGCGGATTTCGTAAGAACTTCCACCCTGGGCGGCAGCTTAATATTTGGCCAAGGCGATAACGATACTCTGATTTCAGTTGGCCCGAACGATACCATATACGGCGGCGACGACGAAGATTCAATCAGATCTCAGCGCATTCCGGCTTTGCTGTTTGGCGACGCAGGCAATGACACCATAATCGCTGAAGCCCGCGCTACCCTGGCCGGCGGCGAGGGAGAAGACATCCTCCAAGGTACTGTCGAAGCTAACCTGATGTTTGGTAATCAGGGGGAAGATACGATGCTGGGAGGGGCGCAGAGAGGAGACTCCCTCTACGGCGGTAAGGACAATGACAAGATCGGCTTCTTCATCGCAGGCGGTGGCAACAACCTCTCTTTAGACGGTGGTTTGGGTATTGGCTTCGCTGGCAATGAAGGCAGCAACTTCTTGCGGGGTGATTTGGGCGACGACTTAGTTGTAGGTATCAATGTAAGAGACAGTCTTTATGGCGGTAGAGGCAACGACACCCTAAGAGGTGTGGCCAGCAACAGCTACCTGTCGGGCGATCTGGACGACGACATCTTATTCATTACCAACCGTACCCAGACAAGCCCGTTTGCTCAGGGCAGCGTCATTACGATCGGCATTGAGAGAACCACCTTGATTGGTGGTGGCGGCAACGATTCTCTCACCGGGGCGATCGGCGAGTTTGAAGCCGGCAGAAACTTCTTTGAGGGCGGCGACGGCAACGACACGATCACGGTTTTTGCCACGCAGGATACCGCGCTGGGAGGTGCAGGCGACGACTTCATCGAGTCATCCAGGGTATCGAATCTAACTTTGAGCGGAGGCGCCCAGAGTTCCTTTGGAGGCTTCGCGGGTCGCAACTTGCTCGACGGCGGAGTGGGCAATGATACGATCGTTGCAGCTTTTGTGACGGATACAATGGTCGGCGGTGAAGGCAACGACAACCTGAGCGGTACCTTTACTAACGCAGCCGGTGGAGATGGCAACGATACTATCGATGCTACCAAGGCCATTTTTGCTGGTACTGGTACTGCTTTGATTACTCTCGATGGCGCGCTGGGCAACGATTCGTTAATTGGCTACACCAATCCTACTACTGGCAGCAGCTTTACCGTCACCAACCTCATGAATGGTGGCGAGGGAAGTGACACCATCATCTTTGGCACCCAGTTTGATAAAGTGATCGGCAACTTTGCGGGTAACGACTTCATCTCCTACGCTAGCGGCGTCAGCTTTGACGATATTACAGCGCCAAACTTGATTAGCGATACCTTAGGCAGCAACTTCATTATTGGTGGCAACGGCACTGATGTCATCACTACTGGTAACGGGGATGACATCCTGTTCGGCGACTCATCCAGTGCCGACTCCCTCGCTGGGGACGATACCTTAAATTCCGGCGCCGGAAACGACACCATGCTGGCCGGCTTTGGAAACGACTATTTGATCGGCGGCGACGGTAACGACTCTCTCGGCGGCGGGCCTGGTGCTGACACCCTGATTGGCGGATCGGGTAATGACAGTTTCTACTACAACAACTTCGGCGAGGGCGCCGATGGTACTAACCCAGACCAAATCGGCGATTTTACGAGCGGTCAAGACAAGTTTATCTTCCAAATCAATGGCTCCAACGGCTTCCCCAACTTGAGGGTACGGGATAATACGAATCAACTTTCATCGAAGGCGTTCTTGGTGCTTGAGAGTGGGTCTTACGATGGCACTTTTGGTCCAGCCGGGGCGGGCGCGTCAGAGCCGTTCGTCTTTTATCAAAATGCAGACGGACGACTAGGATATGACTCTAACGGTGTTAGTAATGCTGGCGGAGTAGTTACGCTGGCAATTCTGAATGGCAGACCGGGCATTACGCTTACTGACATTACCCTGATTTAATTTGGGTAAAAGTGGGTGGGGTGGATTCTGAAACATCGCCCTACCAACTCTCAAAACTAATTGTGCTTTGTTTCGAGCTGGGGATATCCATCCCTGGCTTTTTTGTGGGCATGAGCATGGGGCATCGGCCAAACAGGGCATTGGCCAAAAAGCATCTTCGCCAAACAGCATCTTCGCCCTGGGTAGCGGAGGGATCGGGTCGAAAAGTAGAATCTGTAGGTGCGGGTTCACCCATGAATTTTGCCACCCCTCAATAATTTTGATAAACCCGCCCCCCAACTCAAAGACGATATAATTGACATATGAGTAAAAGTCGATTATTGTAGCCGACTAATATTCTCTTTTGTCCTTCAAAAACAGTTATTAATAGTGAAACTGCCCAATGGTCATCTAGCAGATTTAGGCAATAAAATAGAAGAATATTCTCTAAATCCGAATCATCAAGAAGGAAAAAATAAAGCTGTTTTGTTGGCCAGTAAGTTAGGCATTACCCTAAAAAATGCTGAAATGCTCAAACAGGCTTTAAAAGAAGCTGCTATCAACGAAGATGTTGTTATTCAAAAAAACAATGAATACGGCACACATTACAACATGAAATTATTGCTGAAAACCGAAGTAGGTGAATCTCTGATTCTAGCAGCTTGGATCGTCCGCTTAGGTGAAAGTTTCCCCAGATTAACAACAAGTTGTTATCCCGTCAAAAAGTGAGGTAAAAACAAGGAAAACAATTAAAGACCTAGATATTGTTGCTTTAACAGAAGACTTAGAAGCAACCCATTTTGAAACAAAACAAATCATTAAATTATATAAAGGACAAGTAGGAACAGTTGTGATGGAATTTGAGGGCAGTGCTTTTGAGGTAGAATTTTCTCATCAAGATGGCACAACTTATGCAATGGAAACAATTCCCGCTACAAAATTAATGCTTTTGCATTATGAATTACTAGAATCTGTAGGGGTAGTTAGCCGATGAATTTTGCCAGCAATTATCGTTGGTAAAACCCGCCCCAAGATATTGGTACAAATGATTTAGGCTAATTATAAAAAATCCCGCAAACTATATGTTTGCGGGATTGAGTAGGCAGGAAACTTGTAGCGAATACTGTTACTAAGCTCGGTCTACAATCTCTTTTGCTTTATCTTTGAGGTCTTCTTTCAGGTGAATTGCTGATGCTTCATCCTGCTTGGCTTGACCTTCTAATTTATCTTTCTGATTGCCTGTAACTTCGCTAGCAGCTTCTTGGATTTTGCCTTCAATATTCTTCGCTGTGGCTTCGACTCTATTTTCAATGCTCATAATTTTATATTCTAACTCTACAACTACTAATATATGATTTTAAAGTTGAGTCTGTATCTCTCTTTAGATAGATTTGTTATTACCTTTATTTCTAAGTTAAAGGTTCGATTGGAATTTCCACAAGTTTATTTCGGGAGGAAAAACCCGATTTAATGCCGATCGCAGATTTCGGCACTTTAAACTTTTTCGCCAACAGCATGATTAATTCTTGGTTGGCTTTACCCTCGACTGGCGGCGACTTGAGATGTATTGTGAGGCTGCCGTCGGGTTGTTCCGCGATGCTTTGCTGTTTGGAATTCGGTTTAACTTTGACTGTGAAAATTTTCATGTGACTAATAACTAATAACGGGAGCATCTCAATGAAAGCAGCAAAGCTCGAAATTGGAATTAGGAGTCAGGAGTCAGGAGCCAGGAGAAAAGAGTCAGAAGGAAGAAGAAAGAAGTGTTTTTGCAAATATGAGATGCTCCCCTAATAACTGATGACTAATGACTAATGACTAATAACTAATGACTAATAACTAATGACTATCTGAATGTTCGATCTTCGTTCCCAAAACTTTCAGGAATTCAGCCAGCCAGTTAGAATGTGCTGGCCACGCGGGGGCGGTGACTAAATTGCCATCGACTACGGCTTCGGTAACGGGAACTTCTGTATATTTGCCGCCGGCCCGGAGTACGTCAGGGCTGCAAGCGGGGTATGCGGTGCAGCGTTTGCCTTCGAGTACGCCGGCGGCAGTTAGGACTTGCAAGCCGTGACAAATAGATGCGATCGGCTTTTTGCTGTTGGCAAAGTAGCGGGTAATTTGCAGCACTTGTTCGTTGAGGCGGATGTATTCTGGGGCGCGTCCTCCCGGGATAATCAAAGCGTCGTAGTCGGCCGGGTTGATTTCGTCAAAAGTCGCGTTTAAAGTGAAGTTGTGACCGGGTTTTTCGCTGTAGGTTTGATCGCCTTCAAAGTCGTGAATTGCGGTGCGAATTGTTTGACCTGCTGCTTTGTCCGGGCAGATGGCGTGGACGGTGTGACCTACCATTTGCAAGGCTTGGAAAGGAACCATTACTTCGTAGTCTTCTACAAAGTCGCCGACTAGCATTAATATTTTTTTGGCAGTCATGTTTACAACTCCTGTTATTTTGATTTGGTTAAATAGCATTGACCAAAAATGCGGGGCAGTTAAAAAGCTTGCCCCGCAAGCTATTCTGGAATCTAGAAACCGTTGCGTCCCCAAATGACCATTGAAATTGAGAAGGAGAACAGAACTAGCACCGAAACCCAACCGAGTGACAAAATATCCATAGCTATTTATTGAACAAACTGTACAAAGTGACTCCAAACCTTATGATAAGTCAATTTGAGCCATTTTAAGAATGAGGGCGCCGTGAAGGACTCGTCAAATTTTAGTGCCGCTGAACGGGTAGAATCTTTGAAGGCAGGGAGTGTTGCTGCTTTGTCTTGTTTGCTGGGTTTTGGGGCGATCGCCCTTGGTAATAGCTTAATTCTGGCGCATAGGTTGGATTCTCTGGCGAGTTTGCAGGTAAGGGAAATTGACCTAAATTTTGCCTTCAGAGGGGCGATCGCACTTTTGGGCGGTTTTTTGTTCGGCGTGACTTACCGCTATGCGATTCGCCGAGATGTTAACCCGCAGCTTAAATCTGGTGCGGTGTTGGCTTTTGGGTTGGTGCGGGCTTTTGGACAATTGGATGCTGGATTGTTTTTTGAACCCGGGAAGATGCCCGCCCTACAGGAGTTATTGCCGTTTGCTGTTCGCGGTGCCGAGAGTCTAGTATTGTTTGCGATCGCGGGTTTGGTTTTGGATTGGGCGATCGGGCGATCGTGGATTAAGCCTTTCGATTCTTGAGATTTGCAAGCGCGGGAGTGGGGGCGGGTTTACGAGACGATCGGTCACAGGCCGAGATTGTTGGTAAAATCCGCCCCTACAGGTTTAACACCTCAAATTCTGGATTGCCGTAAACCATCTGTTTATCTACCGCCGACACAACTTTATTGTTAGCAGCATCAGAAACTAAACACTGACAAACTAGCTGCGCTACATCTGCCCGGTGAATCGTTCCAGAAACTCGACAATCTTCTGTTAAAATACCGTTGCCGGTTGCAGGTTCCGATTTGAGTCCGCCGGGACGAATCACTGTATAAATCATCCCGCTTTCTATCAAATGATTTTCGGCTTTTTCTTTCTCAATTAAAACCGGGCGCAAAGTTTCTAAAGCTTGGGGCGGCAAAGCGCCGGCACTGTTACCGCTACCGATGGATGAAACTAAAATAAATTTTTGCACGCCTGCTTTGAGGGCCGCATCAATCAAGTTTTTGTTGCCCCAATAATCGGATAGTTCTCGATCTTTTGGCAAGCCGCCAATTGTGCTGATTACGGCATGAATTGGCTCACCGCCAGCCATCGCAGCTTCCATAGCTGCTGCATCCAAAGCATCGCCCGTCAAGACTTTGATGCCCATTGCTTCTAATTCGGTGCTGGTTGCGGGCGATCGCAAAAGTGCTGTTACTTGCATCTTTTGTGCTGTCAGACATTTCGCTATTTCTAAGCCGACTCCTCGACTAGCACCAGCTAAAAAAATGTGGGATTTCTCTGTCATATCAATTTTTATTTAAGGGGTGCACCAAGTGGTTTATTTGAATGTAGATTATACAACAATCCTCTGTCAATTGGTGAATAAGTTTTTTTATTTAACCGCAGAGGGCGCAGAGTACGCAGAGGAAGAGAGGGGAATGATTTGCAATTACCTATTCCCAATTTCCAATTTACGTTAGATTTTTTTGCCCACCATTACTACCCAAGATTGAGCTTCGCGGGGTAAGCCGGGGGGGCGATAGTAGTGATTGACAATTGCAAATCCTGCTTGTTCCAAACAAGGCGCTAAAGTATGATATTCCCATCCGGCAGTATAGCGTTTTCCGGTTGGCCGCTCGTCGTATCCCTCCCAATTTCCCCGGCACATTGACATGACAATTGCACCGCTAACAACTAAGGCTTTGTGCAAATCTTGCAGCACTTTCACCATCTCGTCGCTGGGAACGTGAATCAGGGAAGCATTGGCAAAAATACCGTCAAATTCTGCTTTTGGCAAGTCGAGATTCAGAAAAGATTGCTGCCAAACTTCGCATCCCGATAACTTCTTAGCTATTTCTACAAAAGCTGGAGTTGCATCTAAGCCTACAACTGTGTGTCCTTGGCTCTTGAACGCTACTAAATCTCGTCCCGGCCCGCATCCTATATCTAAAATTTTACCGGGATTGCGGGGCATAGCAGCGGTCAATGCCTCGCGATTTTGCGATACGTCGTGATGCCAAGTTCCTTCTCGGAAAGATTCGGCAGTTAGCTGGTATTCTGCGATCGTAATTTCTTCGCGTTTGTCCACAATTTCCCCCTCTTGTATTATTTTAGATTTTAGATTTTAGATTTTAGATTGAAGAATGTTAACCGTAGAATAAGGGTTTCTGGCTACAATCTAAGAACCTACGGCTGATACATTTGCTACGTCAGAAACCCGGTTTCTCTTCCCCATGCGTAAGCGTGAAGTAGAGATATTGGGTAGGGACACGGCACGGCCGTGTCCTACTCTATTTCATCCGATTGAAAACTACTATAATAGTTAAACAACCAGGGTTTTTTGTTCGGATTTGGTAACTGCTGAATCAACTTCTAAAAGAGAACCTTCCGGGGATTCGATCGCAAATCCTGCATCTCGAATCATGTCCCAATCTTGATGGGCAGCTTGTCCGGGAGTTGTCAGATAATCGCCAACAAAGATAGAATTAGCGGGGTAAAGTCCGAGAGGTTGCAGCGATCGCAAATGCACTTCTCGTCCCCCAGCAATCCGAATTTCTTGGCTAGGAAGCAAAAATCGGAACAAACAGAGAATTCGCAAACATTGGCGGGGAGTTAACCTGTTCACATCTGCAAATGGTGTCCCCGGAATCGGAATGAAAAAGTTAACCGGCACGCTAGTAACGCCCAAATTGCGAAGCGAAAGCGCTAAATCGATCGCATCATCATCCGATTCGCCCATCCCCAAAATTCCGCCGGAACAAGTTGTGATCCCCGCTGCTTTTACGTGTTCGACGGTTTCCACGCGATCGCCAAAAGTGTGAGTGGTGCAAATATCCGTGTGATATGATTCGGAAGTATTGAGATTGTGATTTACGCGATCGACTCCAGCTTTAGCCAGCCGATGAGTTTGCTCCTCGCTCAACAATCCCAAACAAGCGCAAATTTTTAGGTTATAATTTGCCTTCACAGTCTCGACAGCATCCAAAACGCGATCGAAAGTAGATGCGCTAGGTTGGCGGCCAGAAATCACCAAACAAAACGTACCAGCTTTTAAATCTGCTGCGCGTTGGGCGGCATCTAGAATTTTATCCTTAGCTAAAAGCGGATATTTCTCAATTTCCGCAGTCGAAATTTTTGACTGAGAACAATAATGGCAATCTTCAGGACAAAGACCACTTTGAGCATTTAACAAATAGTGCAGCCTGACTCGGTTTCCCCAGTAGTGGCGGCGCACCCGATAAGCTGCGTTTAGTTGTTCCAGCAAAACCTCATCCGGTGCGCGCAATACGGCTAAAGATTGCTCGCGAGAGATACATTTGCCCGCCAGCGCGTCGTCAGCCAAATCGTTCCAATTGGGTAAATTCATTACTAAAATTAAAGGGTTTACAGAGTATCCAAAACCTGACGAATCACCCGATAAATCGATTCTAGTTCATCAGGAGAAATGCAGTAGGGAGGCATCAAGTAAAGCGTATTTCCCAAGGGGCGGAGCAAAAACCCCGCTTCGAGAAATTTGGCTTTCAATACAGGAGCGATGTCATTAAAATAACCGGAAACGCTTTCGGTTTTCACATCCATTGCTGCGATGGTGCCGCAAGTCCGAATCCGTTCGAGTTTAGGATGATTTCTCAGCCATTGATTCAGGTATTGGCGGTGCAGTTTTTCCATCCCTTGATAAACATTTGGGTTTTGCTCCAAAAGCTCCATAGATGCTACACTCACCGCACAAGCTAAAGGATTTCCGGTGTAAGAATGACCGTGAAAAAAAGCTTTGTCCGATTCATCTCGCCAGAAAGCTTGATAAATATCCTCCGATGCCATTGTGACAGCAAGTGGCAAACAGCCGCCAGACAATCCTTTAGACAAACACAGGATATCCGGTGAAGTTGCAGATTTAACAGAGGCAAACAGTTCGCCCGTGCGGCCAAAACCAGTCATTACTTCATCGTAAATCAACAATACATTAAACTGGCGGGCAAGTTGTGCGATCGCCTGCAAAAACTCAGGGCGGCACATTCGCATTCCCCCGGCACCTTGCACCAAAGGTTCAATAAAAATTCCCGCATAGCCACCCTGCTTTAACAAAAACTCCAATTTCTCTAAACTCCCCGCCTCCTTGCTTTCCACCTCCTCATCGCCGTCAAAAGTCGCCGGAAAAGGAACAACATCCCCAGCAAACATTAAAGGTGCAAAAGATTCCCACCACAGCGAACTTCTGCCAGCAGACATCGCGCCCACAGTATCGCCGTGATAACCTCCCTCAAAACTAATAAAGCTAGTGCGGTTAGTTTCTCCGAGATTGCGCCAATATTGAAATGCCATTTTCAGAGCAACTTCAACAGCAGTCGAGCCGTTATCAGAAAAGAAAATCCGCGTTAAAGAAGCAGGCGTATGAGTGAGCAATTTACTCGCAAGTTTCTCGGCAGGTTCGTGAGTAAATCCGGCAAAGATTACGTGTTCTAACTTTTGGGCTTGTTCGTAAAGAGCCTCTGCCAGAACTGGATGGCTGTGGCCGTGAACAGTCACCCACCAACTAGAAATGCAGTCAAGAATTTGCCGCCCGTCTGCTAATTCCAGCACCGATCCTTTGCCGCGAATTACCTTCAGCGGCGGGGCAGCCGTTTTCATTTGCGTGAAGGGCTGCCAAATCGGTGAATTTGAAGAATTCTGTTCCTGATTCGCAGTCATTTTTGCCCCGATTACTAATATTAATCTGCCTTTTAATATAGCAATAATAACGCCCTTATGAACTTTTTATTTTTGATTTTTTCTTCTTCTCTTCCTACCCTTCGGGAACGGCTTCGCCGAACGTGTCCTTCGCGTCTTCGCGGTTCGTTAAAAAAAATCTAGTTGGGTGTCGATGCCCCATGCCTGGGAACGTCAGCCCATACCACGTATTCGCCGGCAATGGTTAAAATTGTCAGTTACAATTTTCTGCCTTTGAGCAAATAAGTCGTCATAGATCCTTTGCCTTTAACATTAATTTTACCCCGCTTTTCCAACAAATACTTATCGCACAGCAACTCATAAGTTGAGTTGCTAACTTGAATTTTACCCGGAAGTCCCTGAGATTCCATGCGGCTTGCTGTATTCACAGCATCTCCCCACAAATCGTAAATAAACTTTTTAGTGCCGATGACACCTGCTACAACAGGCCCAGTATTAATGCCAATGCGGATATTGAGAGGTTTACCGCATTCGTCGCGAAATTTCATAATTTCTTGCTGCATTTCTAAGGCCATTTCGGCAATAGATTCGGCGTGATTTGTACAGGGAAGTGGCAAACCGCCTGCTACCATATAATTGTCGCCGATAGTCTTAATTTTTTCTAAGCCATATTGTTCGCTTAAGCGATCGAAAGATGAAAATATTTTGTTAAGCAACTCGACTAATTCTTCAGGAGACGTGCGCGAAGATATTTCGGTAAAGCCCACAATATCAGCAAACAAAACCGTAACCTCGGCAAATCCATCCGCAATATTTATCTGACCTTGTTTTAGGCGATCGGCAATCATTACCGGTAAGATATTTAGTAATAAACGTTCCGACTTTTCTTGTTCGGCGCGCAATACTTCCTCAGCTTGTTTCCGCTGTGCAATTTCCTGGTAAACTCGGTGAAACATTTGATTGAATGCGACCATGAGTTCTCCCAACTCGTCATCCCGCTTGACAGACAGAGAGTAGAAATCAGGTTGTGCTCGATCTTTACTCAAAGCGTCTCCGGCAGCGATCAAGTCATCGCGCAATCTCAAGAGAGGTGAAATTACTGTCACCCCTAAAAAAAACATAGTCACAGAAGTGACAAAGGCTGATATAATGATGACTAGAACCGCAATCCGCCCGATAAATGCGTAGAGTTCCGGTTGAACGGTGGAAGCATCGTGGCGAACAATTAAGATGTAATCGCCTCCAAAATGTCGCTCCGTCCAAGCAATATCGTAGCGCTTGCCATCGAAATTGTGATGGTGAACTATACGAGCTTTTTTTAGTTGCTGTAAACTGATTTCTGGCGGTTCGCCAAGTGTATATATTAGCTCACCGTTAGCTTGGTAAATAGATACTCCTAAGACTACTTGAGAATCTTTAATAAGATTTTTTACTTTTTCTTGCAAGAAAGTGCGATCGGAAATGTCTTGCTGTAGCAAAAACTCTAGGGAATCAACAGTCGCCCGAGATACCTGTTCCAGTTGACTTAAAAGTTCATTTTCGCGCCGAAAATAAGAGGGAACTAAAATAATTCCCTCTATGACAAGAATGCTAACAAATACCCACAAAGCTATTTGCCTAGACAAGCGAGATTTGAAAAATTTCAAAAATGAGAAAATCCGCAATAACATAAAACTTACTATTTTGCAAATGGCTAATGTAGGACCTAGGAAAAAAAACCGGGTTTCTGCTAATCAATTTTGGGTGTGTCAACGAAGCAACCGCGCAGAAACCGGGTTCTCAAATCTCCTGTGTAATTCCTGTAATTGTCAGTAGTCAACAGCCAGCAGCTATTAACTGTTAGTTCTTGGCTGACGACTAACAACGAATTACTGATGACTCTCGACTAACTAGCAGACCCCTTAATAATATAATAAACAAATTAAACCGAAACTGCGCTGACTAGCCTGCCTCCAAGCAGATAAGTATTCATATCGCCCTTGCCTTTGACGTGGATAATTCCTCTGTCTTCAAACAGATACTTATTTCTCAAGATATCGTAAGTTGATTGTGTGACTTGAATCGCGCCGGCAATCCCGTGGGATTCCATGCGGGATGCTGTATTGACGGCATCGCCCCAGAGGTCGTAAATGAATTTTTTAGTGCCAATGACTCCCGCAATTGCAGGCCCGGTATTGATACCGATGCGAAGGTTAATTCCTGCATGATGTTTGGCATTAAATTTTGCTAATTCCTCCTGCATATCTAAAGCCATTTCCGCAATACTTTCGGCGTGGTTGGTGGTGGGGTTGGGCAAACCTCCGACTACCATGTAAGCATCTCCAATGGTTTTGATTTTTTCCAACCCATACTTTTCCGTTAAACCATCGAAGGCTGAAAAAATTTCGTTGAGGAACTTGAGCAATTCTTCGGGAGATATTTGTGCTGAAAGCACGGTAAAGCCTACGATATCTGCAAACAAAATCGTGACTTCTGCGAAGCCGTCAGCAATACTGCTTTGACCGTCTTTTAACCTAGCAGCAATGGATTCGGGTAAAATATTGAGCAGCAGGCGATCGCTCTTTTCCTGTTCTTTTACCAATTCTACATTAGTTTCTTGCAATTGTGCCGTGCGTTCCCTGACGCGCTGTTCTAATTGTTTAGCATTTTGGCGCAACCGGCTGATAGATAAAGTTAATCCAGTCACCCCTAAAACTGAAAGTCCTACTAACAGTAAAAACAGGTTTTTAAGTTCACTTTGAGTAGTTTGAGTGATAGTAGCGAGAGGTTGACTAATTTCTAATATCCCCCGCACATCTCCTACTTTCCAATCACTTTTAGGACTGTCGCGGTGAGTATTGTGACAGTTAATGCAGCTAGAACTTAGAATATCTGCCTCGGCATATCGAAAGGCTGGCTTGCCGCGAAAAGTATCAATTCGGAAAAATTTTTCTTTCGGGTTTTTCGTCAAATAGGTAATAGCTTGCCGTTCAAAATCGTCTCGGACTCCGCCTTCTTTTCGCCGCCAGGGAAACGGGTAGTCGCTGTAGAGACGAAGCGATACTTCGGGATTTTTCTTGGTGATATTTTTTCCGAGTTCTATTAAGAAAGTGGCCGGTACCGGAATTGTTACTTTTGTCGGCTTGTAGTCATGAGTAAAGTTAATCGCTTTAGTGGCGGTGAGAGGAGTGACAACATCGGAACTGTAAAGGGTGCGGGATTCTTTAATAGCTTGGGCATAGAGGGTGGCATTTTGGAGGGCTTGCGATTCGATTAGGGTGGAGGAAAGACGAGACATATTTGCCATCGCTACTCCTACACCTACACAAAATAAAATTGTCACCGCAAGCAGAATTCGCTTATAAATTAATTGGCTGATGGCAGCCCGAATTCGAGAACTCAACTGGCGCATGGTATCCTCAAGTGTGATGTTTAATCTTGATGGGAATTTATGCACTACTAACATAACACTGCTTTTTCAGACTGTTTTGCTGGCGTCCGGGGTAAAGCAAGACTCTCTGGGTGTAACGGAGGGTGAATCGATTTTAGATTTTAGATTTTAGATTTTAGATTTTAGATTAAAGCATTCACCCCACGGATAAATTCGGGGGGCAAGTTTCATCGGATACAGGTTTTTTATTTCTGGACGGATGAATCTGGGGGCTTGTATCGTGGAGGCTTTCGCTTAATTATTGTTTACCGCGAGGGTTTCGCTTATCCGTAAGAATACGCATAACTTTATAGTGGTTTTCTGTTGAGTGAAGTACAGATGATCGGGTAAGGACACGGCGGTGGCCTCTCCCTACTTCATGCAATTTTTGCTTTATATCGGTTAGGATAGCAATTGTAGTCTATGGTTGGCGATCGTGAATTCTGACTCTACTGCCTCACCTGCGCGCAAGGAAATTTTGCCGGGAGAAGTTTTCGTCAATACTGCCAATTTTGATACGGGTATTCGGCGACTTTTACCTAAATATGACGAAATGTTGGATGTATTAGCAGGCTGCATTGCTAACGCAAACCACCGCATTTTAGAACTCGGCTGCGGTACGGGGGAACTCACTTTAAAAGTTCTGCAACGCTACCCGTCTGCGGAAATAGTGGCTGTCGATTACTCGCCGCGAATGCTAGATTTTGCCCGCGCCAAAATAGAGTCGGCAGGATACGCAGCCCGGTGGACTGGCATAGAAATTGACTTTGGAGAATGGGCGAACAATCCAAATTTCTCAGGCTTGGGCGATAAATTTAATGCTTGCATTTCCTCTCTGGCAATTCACCATCTTGAGGATGACATGAAGTTGAAATTGTTTCAACGCATTCGCGAAAGTTTAAATGCTGGTGGCTGTTTTTGGAATGCCGATCCTCTTTTAGCAGAATCAGCAGCAATGAAAGATATTTATCAAGCGGCGCGAGAAGATTGGGCGCTAAATCAGGGGGAAACCTTAGCACAAATTCGCGCAAATGTGGGGACGAGTGTCTCTTACGGCTATTCTAATCCCGATCGCCTAGCTACACTTTCGGCACAGTTGGAAATGCTGGTAAAAGCTAGATTTGACACTGTTGCAGTTCCTTGGAAATACTACGGTATGGCGGTGTTTGGCGGATTTGTTAATTGAGAAAAGCAGTCCGGGAGGCAGAACTTCTATATGTAGGGTGCGCGAATAAGCACCTTACTGCTTAAAGAAAGATTGCAATTAGTATTTTATGTTACTAAGTTCTGCTTGAGAAAATATATAATATGAATTCCGGTTGCATTGGAATGATTAAACCGCAGAGAACGCAGAGAACGCAGAGTCAGAGAACAGAGAGATGAATAATTCCGATGCTAAGGGATTTGATATAATACTGCGAGCATAAAGGAAACAAAATGACTGCAACTGCGATTCAAAGTATTGACTGGGATGCTTTTTCTTCGGAACTATCGGGAATCGAAATAATTAGCGATCGCGCGCAAGTTGTCAAGCTATCTCAAGACTATTATCACTTCAGTCCTGTTTTGCAACCTCTCTTAAGTGATAAAACAGGAGATTTAGTAGTTCGTCCCGCCAGCGAAGCGGAAGTTTTGCGGATTGCTGCAGCCTGCGTCAAATTCAAAATTCCGCTAACTGTCAGAGGTGCAGGAACGGGCAATTACGGGCAGTGCATTCCCCTCAAGGGCGGCGTCATTTTAGATACCAGCAAAATGAACAGTATCCGCTGGATAAAACCGGGTTTAGCTTGCGTAGAACCGGGGGTGAAAATGTCGGTTTTCGACAAACAAGCGCGAGAAACTGGTTGGGAATTGCGGATGGTTCCCTCAACCTATCGCACCGCAACGATTGGGGGATTTATCGGCGGCGGTAGCGGGGGAATTGGTTCGATAACTTACGGGCAATTGCGCGATCGGGGAAATCTTCATGCGGTTCGAGTCGTTACAATGGAAGATGAGCCCCGCGTCATGGAATTGCGCGGCGATGAAGTGCAAAAAGTCAATCACGCTTACGGTACAAATGGAATTATTACTGAGTTAGAAATTCCCCTCGCCCCTGCTTATGCTTGGGCGGAAATCATCGTCGCTTTTGACGATTTTATGACATCGGCTAACTTCGGTCAAGCTTTGGGCGATGCTGACGGAATTATCAAAAAACTAATTTGTGTTTGTGCTTGGCCGATTCCTGCTTATTTTGCTGCTTTCCGCGATGCAATTCCTGAAGGTAAGCACTGCGCTTTGTTAATGATAGCTGAATCTTGTCTGGAACCGCTGCAAGATTTGGTGCGCCAATATGGCGGGACAATTTGCTATCAAAAAAACGCGCAAGCAGCGAGCAAAGGTGCAGCAATTGCTGAATTTACTTGGAATCATACAACTCTGCACGCTCGCAGCGCTGACCCGTCTCTGACTTATTTACAGACGCTTTTTCCAGCAGATAAAAATTTGAAGTTAATTGAGGAACTGTACAATTATTATGGGGATGAGGTGATGATGCACTTGGAGTTTTTGCGGATGAATGGCAGGGCGATCGCCGCGGCTTTGCAAATAGTTCGCTACACTACGGAATCACGGCTCAATGAAATTATTCGCTATCACGAAGAGCAAGGCGCAATGATTGCTAATCCTCACACTTATATATTGGAAGATGGAGGGATGAAAAGTATTAATGTGGAACAGTTGCAGTTTAAAGAGTTGGTCGATCCTTACGGTTTGCTTAATCCGGGTAAAATGCGGGCGTGGTTGGAACGGGATTAAGGGCGATGGTTTTTAGATCGTTCGGCGGTTGAAACCGCTGCTAGACAAACGAAGTCCGCCTACGCGGACTAAGAAATAAAATTAAAACTCGGCGGTTGAAACCGCTGCTAGACAAACGAAGTCCGCCTACGCGGACTAAGAAAGCAATTTAAGGGACGGGGGCGGTAATTTCTGCAGGTGCGATCGCCCCTGGTGTAGGTACAGCTTGGTTTTCCAGTAGTAGGCGCTGTTTGTTGCGAAATTCTGCGGCCGCATCGTTCAAATTTTGGCGCTGTTCGGTATTAAATTCTTCCATGCTGCGGCCGCCGCCCAATTTCGATCGGTGAATTAAATCAAATATTCCCCTTCCGCTGCTGTCGCCGGAAAAGGGGTCGGTATTGTCTTGAGTTTGAAAGTCTTGCAGCGGTTGGGCATTATTTAAACCGCTGGCTTGAGCGAAGCTTGCTTGAGGCCAGAACAGAGCACAGGATGCGATCGCGCTTGCAGCAATCCCAATCATCAATTTGCCCGATTTGGAAGTTTTGGTGTTCATAATTTATTTGTTGAACTTTCAAAAAAACAATTCTATCTAAACAATATTCTGACTTGTGAGTAAATATTATATTACTTCACTGGGGCTAAGGACAGGGCAATGCCCATTGGTGTCAACTTAAGCTTTTAGTCCCGCAGTCCTCTCGCTTACCCGGCAGTCCGCCAGGGAATGAATTCCCTGTCTCATAGCGAAAGTCCTCTGAAAGAGGACTGAAGAAGTCATTAGTCCTATCCAAGAGGACTTTGGCTTTGAGAGTCTTGTTTCAACCCCTGACTGACTATCGGTTTTAGCTTAAGTTGACAGGACGAAAGGCATCCTAGAATTGACGGTGCGGGTTAAACGATCACCCTAAGCAAACCTGCGTCTCAGCAGCGGTTGAATGCTCAGCAGCGCCACCAAATCAAACGCCAGCAGCACTAATAGGGCTCCTCCAAAGGTGACATTACCCCAAGGAGCGTGCATCACGACACTGGCTAGCGACCAATCGCTGTGCAGGTACAGGTAGCGGATCGGTTCGATCGCGTAACTCAGAGGATTGAGAGTCACCACAACTTGCAGCCACTCTGGCATAAATGACAGTGGCGCGAGGGCTGTGCTGGCAAATAACAGCGGCAGGTTAGTAACAAAAATTACCGCAATTAATTCTACGTGGCCGGGGAGAGCGAAGGCTAAACCCAGACTCAAGCCGGTGACGCCCAAAACTAACAGCAGGACAATTAGGGCGATCGCCCCCAGTCCGGCAATTCCGGGGAATCCGGCGCCCAAAAACGCCCCCGCTGTAACGATTGTGCCGGTTTGGATAAAGCTGAGGGTGACGATAAAAATAGCCGAAGCCAGGACGATCGAAAATCTGGAAGCCAACGGCGCGACTAACAAGCGGTTGAGAAATCCGAACTCGCGATCGAACATAATCGGCAAACCAGCATTCAGCGCCCCGGCAAATGCCGTAAAAACGATTACACCAGCGCCGAGAAATTGTCCGTAATTCTGGCTTTCGCCGAACAAGCCGGCGGGTGCATTTTCAAACAGAGCTCCGAACAAAACCAACCACATCAGGGGCTGAATAATGCCTGCAACTAGCGTCGAGGGGCGGCGCTGCAATTGAATAAACAGGCGCTTGGTTAAGGCGAGTGTTTCTTGGATGAAGTCGCCCAGCAGGGAAGTGGAAGTGTCAGCGGATGCCGTGGAGAGTGGCCGCTGCTGGTTGAGGTTGTTGGGGGATGTAACAGTACCGCTCATAATTGCTTGCGCTGATTTTGATTAAATCTAACTCTCTTTACAGTAGCAAGTCTGGAGGTATTGGTGGTGTTGGGCGGGCGATCGCTTTTTGTGTGGAGTTTTGGTAAACTGAATATCATGTTATCGCACACACCAGACCTCGCCGAACAAATTAATGATTGGGAATTAATCGAATTGTGGGTAAATCCGATTGTTTTCCCCCCTCTAATTTTGATGTTAGTAAGTGGAAAAAATGGAGGTTTTTGTATTTATGACCCATCAAAAAACTATAAGTCTCTGTTTCTGAGTTCAACCTATGATGAGGCTCATTCATGGCTTTTGGAAGATGAATATGAGCGCTGCGATGGTCGATTTTTCGCGGCGGAAATTGCTTGATTTTTTCAGGGATATCTAGGGCTAAAAATTAGCATGAGCTCTCATCAATAATTAAAAATTAATTTATTCCAATATGCCAGCCAAAGACCTGTATCACAATGTTGTCAAAAATGCCCTCATCAAAGACGGATGGAGAATTACCCACGATCCCTTGAGATTAAAATGGGGAATTAAAGATATGTACGTCGATTTGGGCGCAGAGCGGATTTTAAGTGCTGAGAAGGCTGGACAAAAGATAGCTGTAGAAGTCAAAAGTTTTGTGGGCGCATCAGACATGAATGACCTGGAGAATGCGCTGGGTCAATATTTAGTTTACCGTTCTGTTATCGCTAGAACTGAACCAGATCGAAAGCTCTATCTAGCTATTACACAATCAGTTTTTAGTGAACTATTGTCTGAACCACTCGGTCAAATTATTAGAGCAGATTATCAAGTATGTTTAATCGTTTTTTCTGAAAAAAATGAGGAGATAGTACAATGGGAACCTTAGAAAATTATCGTCGCATTATCAAAAAAATTCTGACTGAATATGCTCAAATACCTTATGCTTATGGAGATATTCAGATCGAAACGGTTTTTGATAGCCATTCAGACCGTTATTTGCTAATAATCTTGGGACGTGAAAACGATATCAGAGTTCACGGATGTTTAGTTCATGTTGATATTATTGAGGGAAAAATTTGGATTCAAAGAGATGGAACTGAACAGGGAATTGCCAATGAGTTAGTAGCGGGGGGAATCCCCAAAGAACAGATTGTTTTGGGATTTCGTTCTCCCAATATTCGGCAGTACACGGGATTTGCTGTCAGTTAAATAGTAGTTTTGGGAGCATGGTAGGCTAGATCGATATTGCCATAGGGGAAAGATTGGGTCGATCGCACTTACTCTGACAGTGTTATTCTAGACCAGGAAGATAGAGAATGGCAAGAATTAGAGGCAGGAGATGCAATTGACTGCTAAAGTAGAGTATGAGTAGTTACTTATTAAGGGCGATCGCAGTAGCTCGATCGATTAACCAGCAACTATCGGAGTGTTTGATTTATGCTAATTGAGAAGATCGTTCAAGAACTACAAGACATTCCCGAAGACAAACTTGCAGAAATCTATGACTTGATTCACTACTTTCGCCTCGGATTAGGACGAGAACAGCCACAGCCTCGCACGCCTGGTTTACTGACAGGAAAACTCGGTGATGCTTTTTTTGAGCCCCTACCAGAAGAGGAACTCGAACAATGGGAATAAGCTATCTCATTGACACCCATATCCTGTTGTGGTGGCTTTTTGACGACCCCAAACTCAATGCCCAATGCCGCGACATCATTCGCAACCCGGATTTTAATATCATTGTCAGCACTGTTTCAGCCTGGGAAATAGCCACCAAATATCGCATCGGTAAACTTCCCGAAGCCAAACAGATTGTCGGGGAATATTCGCAAATCCTCCACCGATCGCAATTTATCGAACTAGCTATAACTTCAGCCCATGCCCTTCGCGCTGGCAGCCTGCCTATTCCCCACCGCGATCCGTTTGACCGGATGATTATGGCACAAGCTGAACTCGAAAATTTACCAGTTATTACCTACGATACAGCTTTTCATACGGGACTGATTGAAGTTATTCCCGCCGCCGAATCAAGAGCATGAGCATGGAAAGGGCGATCTCACTTTTTAGCGATAGCAGACGAAAGAGAGTTAATGGGGATGGGATAAGGGCGATCGCTCTTGCTGTGACAGTGCTATCCTAGATAAGAGAGCGATCGGAATAGGGAGGAAAAAATCTTGTCAACTATCACCGATATAGGAACTCTAATTAGCCGTCAGCCTGACATACATGGTGGCTGTCCAATTATTGCCGGAACGGGTGTTACAGTCCGGCGCATTGCTATGTGGTACAAGCAAAGTTTGAGTGCAGAAGAAATTGCCGATCGCATCGGGCATTTAACTCTAACTCAAGTCTATGCAGCTTTGACTTATTACCATGCTAACCGAGAGGAAATTGATGCTGATATTGCAGCGGAAGCAGCAGAGGGCGATCGAATAGAAGCATTGAATTCTCAGCGTAAGATTCAAAAGCAGCCGACGGATATAGATTTAGAAATACCAACACTAGCCAGCTATCCCAGTCGCCGAGAATTTATGAAATTACCGCTGGAAGAGAGGGGAAGGATTTTAGAAAGACAAGCTGAGGCAATGTTGCAACATTACCAGGAAGATAGAGAATGGCAAGAATTAGAAGCAGGAGATTTAATTGACTACTAACTCTCCTTCTCCTAAACGGGGTGATATTTGGTTGGCTAATTTTGACCCAACACTGGGAGCCGAAATCAAAAAAATTCGTCCGGCTGTAGTGGTAAGTTCTGATAATGTTGGTAAGTTACCAGTGAAACTGGCTGCACCTATCACAGATTGGAAAGAATATTATGCTGGTAATATCTGGCACGTTAAGATTGAGCCAGATATTGCTAATGGTTTAACGAAAGTTTCGGCAGTAGATGTGTTGCAATTGCGGGGTATGGATGTACAAAGATTCATTCGTAAAATAGGAGAACTTTCGACTACTGATATGGAGGAAATTGCCAGGGCGATCGTGGCGGTAGTAGAGTATCAGTAGTTATTTATCAAGAGCGATCGCACTTAGCTTAAGTAAGGGCGATCGCAGACTTACAACTTAGCATTCCCAGGTTACGCAGTCAGAAGGCAGTTATGGTTTAGCAGCTTTAACCACATCCTCAACCATTTTAATCGCCTCTTTGATTGCAATTTGACCGCTTTCTACGGCCCTAATTAAATCCTGAGCGTCTTTCGGGCTAATTAAATCGAGCCTGACGGGTTCTTTCAAGGAAACAATAAATTTAGTTTTATCGCTGTCTTTCAGGTTATAGGCTCTTTCTTTCTCTTCAATATCTGTTAGCTGTTTTTCTAAGTTTTTAAGTATTTCTGCTTGTTTTCCCTGGTCAAAATTGCCATCAAATATTCGTTTTACCCCTACAAGAGCAGCAGCACCTAAAGCTGCACCGCCAACAACTAATCCTACGGGAGGTGCAACGACCCACAACCCAAATAGAACTGGTACACCACCGAAAGCTGCCACCGCCGCACCAGCACCGGCAGCCCCCACCACACCAATGCCAATATCTGCTAAAATCCCTAATTTATCATGTGGATTTTTTTTCAGTTGCTCTATTGACTTCAGAATTTGCTCTTTGGTTGGCGTTTTATTTGCCGACATATTAGACCTCAATTTTTTTGCTAATTTTGGCAGTTAAGCAGTGATGACGTTGCGGAAAATTGTATTGAAAACGTCTATCAGTAATTGAAAAAAATCTTTGGCAATCTCAATAATCTCTTGAACAATTCCAATAATTCCATCAGACACCTCTTTGCCTCGATCGAGTCGGTGGCCGGCTATTGCACCAATTGGGATACCCAGCGCTGTTGCCAAAGGTTCTAATAACGGGCCTACAAATGGTATCGAACTTGCCAAAATTCTTACAGCGACACCAACAGCAACCCCTATCGCTAAATGGGGATGCGCTTTAACAAATTCTATGATTTTAATAAGGAGAATTTTGCCGATAAGTAAAACTTTGTTAGCAGCTTTTTTCGTGTATGTGGCGAGTTCATGCAGCCGGATCGAGACTTCATGCGGCAAGCCGATATCATTTAACCACACATACAAGTCGCTGCTAGTCATTGCATCAGCATCGACTTGCCAGAGAGCCATTTTTAAATTAGCTTGCGGTAGGGATAATGCACTAGACATAATTTTTTATCCTTTTGGAAATTACCAAATTTTTACGAACATTTCACGAGGCGAAAAGCCCCTAAACCTCTTGCAATTATTAAAAAAGCTGGTTGATAAAAAAGCAAACCCAGGCGGATTAACATCGGCACTCCTACCCATGTCAAAACTAAGGGCAAAACTAATTTATGAGCCTTTTTATTTACTTCTTTGCTCACGGACGCAACCACATTTTAAGCAATTTCTTGCTTTAATGCCCCTCATTAAAAAGTTTAACTTTAATTTTTATGTATTGTCCAGTAGGAGAATGTCACAATTGGCCAGTAGTTGATAAAATTAGCTAGCCGTTAAAAGTCACATTTTGCCCTCCTAAGTCAGAAAAAGTCAGAAAAAGTCAGAAAAAGTCTGATACAATAGATAAAACTTCCTACACCTACCCAATAAATGGATGTTCAAGAACTCTTAAGGTTGGCCGATGGCTTGGTGTTCACTAAGACGGGCAAACACCTAGACGATCGGCAACAGGCAGTAGTACGGGGAACGTGGCAAGGTAAAAGATACTCCGAAATTTCTAAAGAGGTTCATTGTACTGAACGCCATGTCAGAAATATTGCCTCAAAGTTATGGCAAACTCTTTCAGAAATATTAGATGAAGATGTAATGAAATCAAATTTGCGCTCCACAATAGAGAGGTATGAAATTTCTCAATCTTCTAATTTTGTAAACTTTAACCTTGTACAAAACAAAGGTAGCATCAACGTTTGCACAGAAGCCTCACAGCCTCCCAAAACTTCACAAAATTCACCCCCAACGCAAACCTCAACTAAAGACGATACCGAACAAAAACTGCGACTCGATTTAAGAGATGCACCGGAACTCAAAACCTTCTACAACTGCACCTCCCAACTCACCGCCCTCGAAAACTCGATCGCCCACCAAAACTGCCGCCTCCTCACCATCACAGGCATGGCAGGCACCGGCAAAAGTGCGATCGCCCGTAACCTCATCCCCCAAATTCAAACTCAATTCGATCGCATCATCTGGCGCAGTCTCCGCACCTCCCCACCCCTCGAAACAACCCTCAAAAATATTATTCAATTTCTCTGCGATCGCACCGATATTAACTTTTCCACAAACACCGATGATCAGTTGTCAATCCTAATAGAAGGATTGCGCGAAAATCGCTGTCTGATCATCCTAGATGACGTGCAGCAAATTCTCAGCAGCGGGCAACTTGCAGGAAATTATAAACCCGGATATGAAAATTACGGAACCCTTTTTAAACTCATCGGCGAAATTCCCCACAATAGCTGCTTAATCCTCAATAGTTGGGAACCTCCCTCAGACATCATCACATTCACCGACGATAATTCAGCAGTACGTTTATTGCAGTTAACCGGTTTAGGTGAAGCAGCAAAAGAAATTCTTAGAGAAAAAGGTTTGTTGGATGAAGAAACCTGGCCCGAATTGATTAACCTTTATCAAGGTAATCCCCTATGGTTAAAATTAGTCGCTCAAACCATTAACAACTTATTTGGCGGTAGAGTCTCTCAATATTTAAGCTATCAACCAGTATTTTTAGGTGACGAATTGACACCGATATTGCAGCAGCATTATCAGCGGTTGTCGGAAATAGAAAAACAGGCGATTTCGCAACTTAGTAATGAAATCGAACCTGTTTCGTTTCCCCAATTTATGGCAAAATCTCAAGGTTCGCAGCGCGAATTATGTCAAGCAATTCAATCTTTAGCAAGACGGGGAATGATCGAAAAATTGAGCTATGAATCTGAAACCGTTTTCACGATTCCACCTGTGTTAAAACAGTATGTTAAACTGGTTGCAGAAGAGTCTTAAATATCTAGCTCAATGAGATAAAACCACGATCGCAACTCCTACCAAACCTAAACAAATGCTCACTTTCGATCGATTCATCAAGCAACTTCCAGATGAAGACGGACGCTATGAACTGGTTAATGGAGAAATTGTCAAAATCTTACCAACAATAAGACTGCACGAAAATGTAGCTGATTTTATTGAAAATACGTTCCAAAACGAGGTAAAACGACTCAACCTGAATTACAGGGTATCTGGCAGAATTGTGGTGAGGACTTTAACGCCTCATGGTAAAGAACAAGGCCGACATCCTGATATTACAGTAGTAGACAAAACCCTCTGGGAATCTCAACCTTTCGCCCTCTCGGCCCTAACTGAACCCCCACAATTAGTTGTAGAAGTTGTCTCAACAAATTGGGAAGATGATTATATCGACAAGCTGGATGAATATCAGCGGCTGGGAATTTCTGAATATTGGATTGTCGATTATTTAGCTTTGGGTAGTAGAAACTATTTGGGCAACCCGAAAGAGCAGACTGTTTTTGTTTACCTGCTTGATGAAAATGGGGTTTATCAAATGACTGCTTACCGAGGGAGCGATCGCATTATATCCCGAACTTTCCCCGAATTAGCATTGACAGCAGAGCAAGTATTGGATGTATGATATCAAATCCACCTTGAATATCGGTTTATCTCGCTTGTCTGCGAAGGCAGACTTCGTTTGTGTAGACGCGGTTTCAACCGCCGAAATACTCAAGATTTTTTTTTGCTAACAAGCGCGATCGCACAACGGTCAAATCGGGTTGAATATCCAACAAACGCTGACGGACGGAATCTGCTAATTGCTCGCGATAATTGAGATCAGCTTCTACTGCTTCTTGGTGTCGGAGATAATAGCCGATCGCACTATAGACATCAGACAACGACACAGTTGAATAACGCTGCACAATAGATTCCGGCGACGCACCATCCTGAAAAGCTCTAATCACCAATTCCAGCAAAACTCTTGAGTTTCCCACCCGAATAGCACCTGTTGCATCTTCTCGGAAAGGAGGCGCTTCAACTTCCAAAACAAGATTCATCTATTAATATCCCCCAAAATTACGAGCGTATTTCTTCACTCTCCTCTTAAGATTATATAGCAGAAGGAAGAAGGTTTTCTCTTCCTTCTTCCCTCTTCCTTATATCCGTTACATCCGTTACAAAATCCGTTGCCGAACTTCCCTCTTCCTTCAAACTACGATCGCATCGCCTGTTTTTGCTCAGCCTTCAAATCGCGGTTGCTAGCAGCAGCCAACTCCGCATCCAACAGCGTCTTACCAGTCGCAGCCAAATACACATCATCCAAACTCGGCCGAGATTGAGCAATCCCAAAAGTAGGCAATCCCGCATTTTTTAAAGCTTGCTGAATTGTTACTAACGCATCGCTTTGCGGTGTTACTACTAAATTCAGAGAATTTCCTTGGGCCGCGTTGACAATTACTTCCTGCACAAAAGGCAGAGATTGCATCAGATTTTTAGCTTTTTCAGCTTCTTCGATCGGCGAAAACTCGCGAATCCGCAAAGTCACCCGATCGCCTCCAACCCGATTTTTCAACTCCTCCGGCGTACCCTCAGCAATCACCGTACCCTTGTCAATAATCGCCACGCGATCGGCCAAAGCGTCAACTTCTTCGAGATAGTGACTCGTAATCAAAACCGTCGTACCTTCCTCCCGCAAGCGCCGCAGGAAATCCCACACTACCACCCGGCTTTCAATATCGAGCCCGACAGTCGGTTCGTCTAACACCAAAACATCCGGCTGGTGAAGCAACCCAGCAGCTAAGTCAAGGCGTTTGCGGATACCGCCGGAATAAGTGCCCGTCTTTTTATTTTCCCAATCCTCCAAACCGAGGAGTTTCACCATTTCGTCAATCCGCCCTTTAATCGTATTGCGCGGCAAATGGTAAAGCGCTGCTTGCAGTTGCAGGAGTTCCCGCCCCGTCAGCACCTTATCGAGAGCAACTTCTTGGGCGACATAGCCTAGTCTTTGTCTGGCAATTCTCGGCTGGCTGACAGCAGAAATGCCAGACACTTCAATACGTCCGCTATCGGGCGCACTCAAAGTACAAAGTACCCGCAGGGTTGTGGTTTTGCCTGCACCGTTGGGGCCTAGCAAACCAAATATTTCCCCCGGTTCTACCTTGAAGGAAACATCTTTAACGGCTTCTACAGTGCCGTAGCGTTTCTGAAGATTTTCAATTAAAACGGCGGGAGCCATATATTTTGGGGATGAACTGGTTGTTAATATTTTGACACTTCTGAGCTCAAATTGCCGGAATGGTCGATCGACCTATACGACTCGGTGTGCTTGTAACGATCGCCCACTCCTCCTCAACCGGAAACAGCTTATAGTTTTGATTTTTAATACCCGTTTATAAAATATCAACTTTCTAACGGCTCTCAACCCTGATATTCATCAGTTTTCCCACTCTCCAATCTTCAATCTCACCTCAAAAAAATTATGAGTTTTGAGTTAATTATAACTTTTCAGTTAACAACTCAAAACTCACAATTGTTCAACAAGTAGAGATGCACCCGAAACCTGTTATTTTATAATTATCTCTACCTATAGGCGGATGTGTAGCGAGATTTTGATAATTAACACACTGGTCAAACACATCACACTTTCGAGCCAACTATTAAACACAAAAAACTTCCCTAATTGGCAAGTTCTACTTGTAACGAGTTCCCAAAAAATGTAACTGTAGGCCCGTGATCTCTACCCCGATAGTTATCAGTAATCACCAACTCTTTAATCGAAAATCGAAAATCGAAAATCGAAAATGGTATTAACTCCCCTAAAGGGAGTGGCTGCCACCTCTTTAATCGACAATTTTTACCCAACCGCGGCGAACGTTGTACAGCAGTCGGTTGATGATGGCATACTCATCTTCATTCAGTGTTCTTTCTAAGAGTGCCGATCTGAGCTGTCTCCGGTCGTGGCGAGTCACGACGCTGGAGAACATGACCTGACCAAATAACTCTTCGAGTGTCATTTGGGATACTGACATGATAAACCTCCTAGTTGATTGAGACAGATAAAATTTTAACAGGCTTGTTGTATTTGTATTATCCACTCTGGGAGAGACTTCAAAGGCGATCGAAAACATTGACACGGTGTGATTTTTTGGTTAAAAATCTGTGACCGAGACTTTGATCGGCAGTGACTTGGATCTCTTAAATTGGTGATGCTTGTCACGGAAGTCAGAAGTCAGTTGACAGTTGACAGTTGACAGTTGACAGTTTATCGAGGGCAGAAGCCCGATCGCACGATCGCCAAATAATCGCTTCGCCGATCGCCCTCAAAAACTCTCCATCCCGTCCTCAGCGCTTCTCAACCTCATTTTCCCCTATGCCAATTTTCCAGCTAATTGAGGCATCGGTCAATAGTCGCCACAACAGACTCGGCCAACTCTTTCAGCGCGTAACCCCCCTCCAAACCAAAAGCTATGCGGCGGGTGAGTTGCAGGCAGTATCCGGTGAAAGTACCGAAATCTGACGGCATCAGAGTCATGCTCGCCAGCGGATCGGACGCAGTAGCGTCATAACCGGCGCTGACAATCAACAAATCCGGTTCAAATTTGGACAAAAAAGGCACGACAAGAGATTCAAAGGCGCTCAGGTATTCAGCTATGCCACTGCCGGGATAGAGGGGAATGTTCAGCACGTTGTCGTAGGCACCGCGCTCCTCGGCATCTCCTGTTCCCGGATAGCACGGAGATTGATGCAGGGAACAGTAGGCAATTTGCCGGCAGTTTTCCACCAAAGATTGAGTGCCGTTGCCGTGGTGCACGTCCCAGTCGAGGACAGCGACGCGGTTGATTCCCGGCTGTTCCAGGGCGTAGTGAGCGGCGATCGCAGCATTGGAAAACAAGCAAAAACCCATCGCGCGGGCTTTTTCGGCGTGGTGTCCCGGCGGCCTGGCCAGCACAAAAGCCGGTTCCCCCGCAGCCACCACTCGATCGACCCCATCGAGCCAAGCACTCGCCGCTAGCAGCGCTACATCGTAACTTTCAGCAGAAATCGGCGTATCGCCGTCGAGGTAGCCGCCTCCCCCATGAGCCAAATGTTCGACTTCTTTGATGTATCTTTGCGAGTGAACTTTTTTGATAGCCGAGAACAGTTGTTGTTCGCGGTGCGGCACTGGGGTAGGCAGTTGCCACTCAATTTGATCCGCCCAAGGAGCAGCTTTCAGAGCGTTGACGATCGCCGTTAAACGTTCTGGTCGCTCTGGGTGAAGCATTCCAGTCTTGTGCAGCAAGAAATCTTCGGAGTAGATGACGGGTAGCATCGGCTGATTTTAGATTTTAGATTTTAGATTTTAGATTTTTAGTTGGCTTTAAGAATGCCTTCGGTTTTGTGAAATTAAAATTTCGATCGAGTAACCATTTTAATTTCTTATATGGTCGTCAAAAAAACTCACGAAAGCATGAAAAGCGACCGCCTAAAAAAAACTTTCTAGCTTTTGCCAACTGCTGACAAAATCACCAACTGACAAATTATCAATTGTGCTTGTTTCGTCCCTTAAATTTTCTGGCAACTTTCCCATAAATTCCAAGGCAAATTGTGATATAATTTCAGGAGTAATTTGCAATATTTGGCAGGTCTACTGAATCCAAACCGATTTTATCGCATTTTTGAGATTTATAGCCGTCAAATTTAAATTTTTAACGGAGTTTTTCAACCTATGAGCACCTCTGAGTCGCGGATAATCCCGACGGATCTGGGTAATGAGATGTCGCGATCGTACTTGGAATACGCCATGAGCGTAATAGTCGGTCGGGCGCTACCAGATGCCAGGGACGGTCTCAAGCCCGTTCACCGACGCATTCTCTACGCCATGAACGAATTGGGCTTGACTCCCGATCGACCTTTCCGCAAATGCGCCCGCGTCGTGGGGGAGGTGCTGGGCAAGTATCACCCGCACGGAGACACAGCGGTTTACGACGCCCTGGTGCGGATGGCTCAGGATTTTTCCATGCGGGAACGCCTGATCAACGGCCACGGCAACTTCGGCTCCGTTGACAACGACCCGCCCGCTGCCATGCGGTACACCGAGTGTCGCCTCACAGCTTTGACGAGCGACTCCATGCTGCGCGACATCGACTCGGAAACAGTTGATTTCGGCGACAACTTCGACGGTTCCCAGCAAGAACCCCTCGTACTCCCGGCACGCATCCCCCAAATTTTGCTCAACGGTTCCTCCGGGATTGCTGTAGGGATGGCCACCAACATTCCGCCGCACAATTTAGGCGAAATAATTGACGGTTTAGTAGCACTAATTCACAATCCAGCAATTACTGACCTGGAATTGATGCAGTACATCCCCGGCCCGGACTTTCCCACCGGAGGGCAAATTCTGGGGAGATCCGGCATTCGCGATGCTTACACCACCGGGCGCGGTTCGATTACAATGCGCGGAGTCGCCGGCATTGAAACCATCGAACATCCCGGCCGCCCCGACAAAGAAGCAATTATTATCACCGAATTGCCTTACCAAACAAACAAGGCAGCGCTAATTGAGAAAATTGCCGAACTTGTCAACGACAAAAGATTAGATGGAATTTCCGACATTCGCGACGAAAGCGATAGAGACGGAATGCGGATCGTGATCGAACTCAAGCGCGATGCCTATCCCCGCGTCGTGCTCAACAATCTCTACAAACAAACACCGCTCCAATCCAACTTTGGAGCCAATATGTTAGCGCTAGTAAACGGGGAACCCCAACTACTTACGCTTTCCCAATTCCTCAATGTCTTCCTAGACTTCCGCATTGAGACTATTACTCGCCGGACTCAATACGAACTCCGAAAAGCAGAAGAACGCGACCACCTTCTGCAAGGGTTATTAATTGCCCTAGAAAACTTAGATGCAATTATTCACCTAATTCGCGCCGCTGCCGACACCGCCGCAGCGAAACAAGAATTGATGGATAATTACGGTCTTTCCGAACAGCAATCAGACGCAATTCTGCAAATGCAGCTCCGGCGTTTGACAGCATTAGAAGCGCAAAAAATTCAGCAAGAACACGAAGAACTGCGAGCTAAAATCGAAGATTTGGAAGATATCTTAGCGCGCCGGGAACGCATCTTAGAAATCGCCGAATTTGAAGCAGTCGAAATCCAAACCAAAATCGCCACTCCTAGACGCAGCGTCATCGAACACGCCGAAGGAGAAATCGATGAAAGAGATTTAATTGCCAACGAACAAGCAATTATTCTGATCACAGAGCAAGGCTACATCAAGCGGATGCCTGTCAGCACTTTCGAGGCCCAAAGTCGCGCTACTCGCGGCAAAGCAGGCGCGAAAATGAAAGAAGACGACGGAGTAGAACATTTCCTTTCCTGCTGCGATCACGATAGCGTTTTGTTCTTCAGCGACAGGGGCGTAGTTTACTCTGTCAAAGCTTATCAAATTCCCGTCTGTTCCCGGACAGCCCGCGGCACTCCCGTGGTGCAACTGCTGCCGATTCCTATAGAAGAAAAAATCACTTCTATGGTGTCAGTTACAGAATTCACCAGCGAAGAATACTTGGTCATGCTGACTCGCGGCGGCTACATTAAGAAAACCGCACTTTCCGCTTTTGGCAACATCCGCACTAATGGATTAATCGCGATTTCTCTAGAAGAAGGCGACCAACTGCGCTGGGTACGGAGAGCAAAAGTGGGTGACAGCATCATCATCGGCACGCGCCAAGGGATGGCAATTCATTTCCGCACTAATCACGAACAGTTGCGCCCTGTCGGCCGCGCGACGCGGGGTGTCAAATCAATGAAATTGCGATCGGGCGATGAGTTGATCAGCATGGACATTTTGCCCAGTTCAATTGTTGCCGAGATTGCTGAATTGGAAACTGAAGACTCCGAATTTGAGGGAGCTAATATTGCTCAATTAGAAACGGACGAAGCGGAATTTGAAGGGGCAGAAAGTGCTGAATTGGAAACGGAAGATGAAGAATTAGAATTGCAAGCCGAGGAAATTGAAGGCGAAGAGGTCGAAGAAATTTCGACAGTTAGCAGCGAAGTTCCTTCAGTGTTGGTAATCACCACCAACGGCTATGGCAAGCGGGTTCCAGTTTCTCAATTCCGCCTACAAAGACGGGCTGGCAAGGGATTGACGGCTACTAAATTCAAGTCAAAAAAGGGTAAGGATCAGGTAGCTGCGCTGCGAATTGTCAACGAAGATGACGAGTTGATGATTATTACCAACCGAGGTATTATTATCCGTCAGGCTGTGAGTGCAATTTCTACTCAATCGCGCACAGCAACGGGTGTGCGGGTGCAGCGGTTGGATGAGGATGATTCGATCGTAGCTGTGGCTTTAGTGCCGCCTGCTGGTGAAGAATCGGCAGAAGAATCGGAATCTGAGGAAGTGGCAGAATAGTCATAGGTTAATAGTTTGTAAGGTGCGCGCTGCGTACCTTACTGCTTAAATGTACAGAATTACCGCTGAAGTATCTCGACTATCTTAGCGATCGCCTCATTCAACTTCTCAAGTTTAACCTGACCCGCTTTATATAGTATGATGCCTCGGTCTGTTGTAAACAAGCGATTAGGTCTAATGTTGCTGTTTTGGTTGAGTCCCCCCTCACTAAAGTCGCTACTTTGAAGGGCAATAGCATAACGATCGCTAATAATCTGGCTAGTAATCTGACAAAGAATTAGATCCTTTCCCTCTAAAGTGGCTAGAATTAAAGCTGGTCTGCGCTTGGCTTGCGTTAAATCTGAAAATGGGAAGGGAACCACAACCACATCACCTTTTACAAATGTTGCCATGCTTCATCCTCCTCCGCTCTCAACCAGTCTTTTTGCAGGGAAGATTCACTTAGGAGGCTATTTTCTAGCTGGTCTTTTTGATATTTGTTTTTGAGAAATAGCAGAAAATCCCAAACCTCTTCTAATATGAATTCTGGAATATTTTCCATTTCTTGCAGTAATAATTCTTTAGCACTCATTGTATTTACCTCTTATAAAAATAAGACAGGAATTTCTTGAAAATAATCTTCCCACCTCTACAATCATACATAGTGACAAGTAAAAAATCAACCATCTATCGTCAAAAGTCTTTAGTCAAAACTAAAATAAATTTTCCGGTGAGGTAATGATGAGTCAACTCCCAACCAAACTACTAACTGATACCTGGGTTACAGCGACTTGGGATGAATATATAGAAATTATTAAACAGCCGGAGTACGATCGAGCAAAATGCTACTACTACAACGGACAGTTGAGGATTGAAATGGCAGCAGTCGGGGCTGATCATGCTGATGACAACGGAATTATCGTCATCTTAATCAATTTATTTGGCATTGCTAAAGGTATAAAAATGAGGCTGCTGGTCAACTGTAGCTACGCCAAAACAGGTGTCAGAGGTGCTCAACCCGATGCTTCTTACTACATCGGAGACCGGGTACAAACGGCACCTCGCGGCAGTTCAGTAGTGAATTTAGATAGCGCAGTTTCCCCAGATTTAGCAATTGAAATTGCCGACAGTTCTCTCGTGGACGATTTGGGGACAAAAAGAATGATTTATGAAGAATTAGGAGTGTCTGAGTATTGGGTAGTAGACGTACAAAAAGCGCAAGTTATTGCTTTCAAAATCATTGCTAACCGGGGAAGCGAACGGCTGACGGAATCTCAAATTTTGCCGGGGCTAAAAGTTGCTTTATTAGAGGAAGGTTTGCGCCGCAGTCGCCAGACGGACAATACAGAAGTAGGCAACTGGTTTTTAGAGGAAGTTCGCGGGAATCCTCAATAGTGCGATCGACTGCATTCTTTTTTTTAAACTGGAGGCTAGAAACCCGGTTTCTACGAGTTTTGTGAACAGGAACGAGAAATATAGGAAGAAACCGGGTTTCTGAGGTTTGCCTGTCTCCAGGACACGGCAATGCCATGTCCGGCGCTTGAATCGTTGACAATCGAGCCGATAATTGCTATAGCATAATAGACTCATAAAGTTAATAGCAAAAGTCTGTAAAAATGCCTTATTTAACAGCAGAAAACGACATCAAAGCACTCATCACTAAATTTTCCCAAGCTAAAATCCTGTGGGTGGATACAGAAATAGCAGACTATAAATCCAACCCCAGATTATCTCTGATTCAGGTGTTAGCTGACTCCACAGATTCGAGTGGAGATGGCACTTTTATACTAGATGTCTTGGATAAACCTGAATTGGCCAAAGATTTCATCAACCAAATCATGGTCAATCCAGATATTGAAAAAGTCTTGCACAACGCCAGCTATGACATCCGATTTCTAGGCAATGACGACGCTCAAAATGTCACTTGCACATTGAAAATGGTGACAAAGATTCCGACTTACATTCTGCCCTTACCTAATCGACAACTCAAAACTTTAATAGAAACACTTTGCGGCATTGCTTATGTAGATAAAACAGAACAAAGCGGCGATTGGGCAAAGCGCCCCCTCACCCAGCAGCAGCTAGAATATGCCAAGATGGACGCGGTTTATTTAGCTGGAGTGCATCGCCGCCTGGTAGAAATCCTTGCCCAATGTTACCCCGAACCCGCAACGGAAAACTTGACAGCATTGGGCGAAAAATATCAGGAAATAGAATCTCGGTGGAAGCCGCTAGACTCAGAAATTGCTGAAGTCAAAGAACGATTTAAAGCGGGGATGATGGCGCAAAAGCTCAAAGATAGTTCTTATTTTGAGCTTTCTAGTTCGATAACGATGAAAGTTGATTTTATGACGCTGGCCAGACTGACGCAAACTGAGGGAATTGAGTTGAATTTTCCGGTAACGCTGACGAAAGAAATTCAAAAACAGTTAGGCGAACTCATCGCCGATCCCTCTTTGGAAGTTGAGGATATTGCTAGTTGGCGGTTGAATTCTAATGTACAGCAGCGGCGAAAATCTACTAAGAAAAGTGCGCCGGAACCGGAGAGTGAGGATTTAACAGCATTGGGGGAAAGGTACAAAGAAATTTTGCCTGAATGGAAGTTGCTGGATTCAGAAGTTGAGCATCTGAAAGAGCGCATTAAAAAAGCAATGTTGGTGCAAAATAAGGAAAATACTCCCCATTTTAAGTTATCGAGTTCCTCGATTTTGAAGGTAGATTTTGCTAAATTGGCAAAACTTGCGCTATCTGTGGGAGTTGAGTTAGATTTTATGGTGACGCTGACTCAATACATCCAAAAGCGGTTAGGGGAAGCGATTAACAAAATTGATGTGCAAATTGAGTATATTACGAGTTGGCGGATGACGGCTAAGACTGTGGAAGATGAAGATGAGGAAATTCCCTTTTAAGAGGGCGGGCACGGGGGCACCGCCCCTACAGTATAAACAAATTGCGTTTCATTTTTGCTGTTTGTGCCGCGACTAAGGAATGAGAATTAAATAGCTACACAAGGAAAGTGGGGAGTAGGGGTTGGGCGTCCCGCCCGCCTTTTTTGGACGGGCGGGACGCCCATCCCACAATAACAATTAAAATTGTAAGTTATTTAATTCGCGATCCTAACCTTGTTCTTCCAAGTAGTCTGCAACGGCTTGCAAATCTTCCAATCCTCGGTTCAAGCTGTTAAGCATAGCTTCCCCAGTTTCAGTATCAAAGTTGAGTTTAGGATTTTGCACAGCTAACTCTTGAATTGCTTCTAGCCATAGTGAAAGCGGTACCTGGCGAACAGCTTCCCGTAACCCCATATTTGCCAATACTGCAAGATAAAAACCTGTCAAGTCTTGCCCTCCATAGCCATAGAAACCATGTCGCAGTTCTAGCTTTTGGGGGGTGTAGGCTGCATATTGATCGAAAGTGATCGGTGTGCGATCGAGTTTTGGTTGTGGGAGTGGTGGTGTATCCATATCAGTAAAAACGGGAGGTAAGGAACTAGAGACAGAGTGCGATCGCTATACCCGCTGTTTATTGCTCAGCTAGTTTGTGGCGATAGCCTCTCCACATGACGTAATTAACTTGATTTCCCTTCTAAATCCATAGAAATTCCGCAAACTGCGGTGTCGATGTTCTCCGCTGAAGGTGGAAGTATCTGAAATCCATGCTTCTTGTACCATTTGACAAGGTTGGGATTATTGTTGATGTCTTTTTGAATTAAAGAACCGTAGATCCGCCTAACTCCCCGTTGACGAGCTATCGCTATTGCAAACTGTAACAGGTGAGTTCCCAACCCTTTTTGACGGTAATCGATTGGCTTGGGCTTGACTAGAAGCCTCCAAAGAGCTGCCAATAAGTGCGGGGGAGTGTGAATTATATCATTGTGAATCAAGAGATCGCCTATCATCAATTCACCAGGCGGATCAAAAACGCAATTAATCATACCAACTTCGCTGTTACGGTACAGGAGCTTGGCAATAAAATATCGGTCTTTGTCCCCGTCTACTTTCAGGCGATACTCTCGTCCCTCGCGATCGAGGAGAATAATAGGTTCCCTGCTTTCCGAGAAACTTTTCAGCATAATTTACTTTGAGACAACTTAATGACAAACATTGGGATAATTAGGACAGTCTAAATAGTTTAGTCTTTATTTGTTACTATCGGCTGCGCCTTTGCGGTTAATTTCAATCAACCATATTTAACCAAGGTGGGCAAAAGCCCACCCTAATTCCTACTTCCCTACCGTGAAATACTCATTCTTAGCATACACGCTAATAATGCAGTCTCCCACTTCAAAAAACATCCCCTCTTGCTCATCTTTAGAAAATTGCAAGTTGCAGTATTTAGAGTTAATTTCCTCAGCAGTCGCCGCTTTTGCATCCATTTCATCCGGGATAAGTCCGGTAGAACCGATATAGAAAACCAGCGGTGAAACTTTTTCGCTGTACACTTTTTCAGCATAAGCTTCCAGTCGCTCATTCGCATTAGCTAAAGCAGCGACAAACTCCTCTCGCTTGACATCTTCTCCCTGCCATTTCGCTTGCAAAAGGCGCAGCAAACTATCTGCACCCACTTTGGCTAAAGTAGCGCTCACAATTCCGTTATCCTCCAACCCCAAAAACTCATCGAAAATCAGTTTCATCAAGTCGTCAACTTTGGTGATTTTTGTTCGGGATGACAGCGTTTTGTGTGCGAAGACAACAGGCTCATCTAAGGTGATGTCAAAGGTCGGTTTTGCTAGCTTTTCGCCCGTGTTTTTGTGGTAAGCTTCATAAAGGCGATCGAGAAATTTGTTGGCAGAGTGCAATTTGCCGAAGTTGAGGATGTTTTTGCTGCCGATGTCGATTTTGTAGCTGACTCGCGAATCTACTGAACCGTTGGCGATCGCACTTTTTAAATCTGTGTATTCCGTCGTCGTCGGAAAGTTGATGTAAAGGTTTTTTGACAGATAATGCTGTTTCAATTCTTCCAATTGTTCCGAAGTGTAAGCCTCGGATTCTTCCTTCAAATGAGCCGAGAGAATGCTAGAGAGAATTTTGATTTCTGCCAGTTCCTCAAACACTCCGTCAAGGCTGCCGTAACGCCCGTCAAAAGGCACTAGCGGCAAAGTCTCTAACTTAATATCGTACTCAGAACGGAAGTCAAATTCTTGCACGGGCGAACCGTCTTTTTCCAGGACACCGCATTTTTTGAGCAAATCAAACACTGGTTTGCTGCTGATTTTGGTTCGCAGCGACTTAATATTAACTTCGCCGTCGCTGACAAGGGTATAATTGTTGAAATTATTGAGGTCTGTAACTAGAATTCCCGCCACTTCTGCGATTAAAGTTCCATCCTCAACTTTTACCAGCTTAGCTTTTCGGGTAATCAGCATATTGATGGTAGCAGTATTTTGATTGATGGCAAATGAACCCATTTGCACGTATTCGCCACCATCTAAGAATTCTGTTTTCAGCCAAGGCTTGACAAGGTTGCCGTTTTCGTCTCGCTTTCCCTCAATTCGCTTCAAACCTTTTCGCTGATAATTTTCTTGCAAGTGTTTCAAGTTGATGATGATGCTGTTGCTGTTTTCCTCCAATATCTTGATTAACTCCAGCAGGGAAATTTTATCGCTGACTTTTACCCGATCGCCAATTTCATGATTTTTCAACACTTCAGGCGCAAAAACAGCCTGTTCCAAATCTTCCGTAAACTCGGCTATTTGGGCATTTGTCAAAGCTTTCGCGTGTTTTTCCGTCAAAGTAGCGTCGAAGGTGCTCGCCAGCGCATACTTAGCCGTATTTAAATTGCCGTCAGCCCGGTTAGCTTTCGCAAAAGCAAACACCGACTCATCAGTTTGAGCAGCGGGAACATCTAGTTTGTCATACTCATCTTTGGCGACTTTCTGATATTTGTAAAACAGTCCCCGATCCTCTGCTTTCAGGCCGCAGATTTTCAGCGTGCTCGATGAACCGTTGATTTTCTGGCCGCTTTTGGAAACAAAAACTTGATAATCGTATTCCTTAATTAACGGTTCTTCCAGCGGAGGTGCCACCGAACTGCCTAACAGTTTTGTGCTGTCGTAAAGAGCATCATAAACCATTTTGACTTCGCCAGCGCGGATGCAATTTCCCGATAATGTGTTGGCGATTTTGGAGAGCAGTTTGAAGTCAGCAGAGGCATAGGATATCGTGTTGGCAAACACATCCATGTCTTTGAGTTCTTCGCAAATTTCCCCTAATTTTGCAGCTTCCGAATTGGCACTGGGGTCATTTGCATAGCCGTCTGTGTGCAAATTGATCGCTGTCATTTCTCCGGCTTTAACCAGAGATTTAGCGAGTTGCATCGACTGCGATATGCAGGTACAGCCAGCCGTGTGGATTTTTTGAATCTCTTTGATGTATTGAGAGTCAAACTTCAGCACTTCTTGAATGGGAATTCGCTGGAAGTGACAAATTACGTCCCCTTTGCTAGCATAGGAAATCAGGCTGACAATTAGCTGGTAATTGTTGTATTCGTCTAAGGTCAAAAGCTTGATTAGGGTTTCTTTCAGCGGTTCTAAGTCATAATACATTGAGCCGGAACGGTCGATGATGATGATGCTGTGAGCGACGGATTTTTCTGGGATATCGCCTGGTGTTCTTTCTAAATTAATGCGATCGACTACATAGAATGCCTTGGCGTTTCCGGCAAAATTGTAGAGGGTAAATTTGGTGCGAGTATTCGAGGCTGCTTGGCTGCTGGAACTTTTGACTTGAGACGATTGTTTTGCTTGCCGTGCCATAGTTTTCACCTATGTTGATTTATTCCTCAACATTATTGTTACACGCGCTTCTGTGGATGTCAAGGGCTGTCGAGAAAATTATCTGCGAGGTTGAATAACCATTAATATTTAGCGCTGCGCTGCAAGGGAAAACTGCGGCGGTAGGGTAAATGTGGGCTTTTTTGGCAAAAGTAGTGGATCTGCGTAAATATTTAGTAAATATTTAGTCCATCATGCTTTATTTAGAAAATCCGCTGCTCAAACTTTATCTAAATCTGATCGGATGGGTGACGTTGGGATTTTTTCTCGGCCGCCTGCTACCGAGAAGCTATTCTACATATTTAGCCAAGTTTCTTTTCTTCTTTGGCACGCCATTGAGCATTGTTGCTTTTATCCGCCGCGCCAATTTGTTGGGCGCTATTTGGATGGCGCCGCTGATAGCTTGGGCGGCAATTCTAGCAGGTGGAGGACTCGCTTGGATTTTGATAAATTTCGGTGTCGGCGAGGAACGTTTCAAGACTCTTAATCGGAGCGCCAAAAACAGCCCGGAACGCAACACCGCTTGGAGTTTGCCCACTCAAGGCAGCTTCTTATTGGCAACGATGGTTGGTAATACGGGTTTTTTAGGCATTCCCGTCAGCTTGTCCTTATTAGGCGCGGAACACTTTGCCTGGGCGTTGTTTTACGACTTGCTAGGCACTACTATGGGAATCAATATACTGGGAGTTGCTATTGCTTCTCACTGCGGTAAAAGCGATCGCCGTCAGAGTTGGTTAAGTCCCCTGCGGGCAATTTTTCAGAATCCGGCACTGTGGGCTTTTGGTGTAGGATTTGTCTCGCGCAGCTTGCCGCTGTCGGCACAAATCGCAGAGTTGTTAACAACAGGCGCTTGGACTGTCATTACTTTAGCTTTAATTACGATCGGGATGCAGTTGAGCAAGTTGAATTCCTTGCACAACCTCAAACAAGTTTTGGCTTGTCTGGCGATTAAAATGTTGTTAATTCCCTTGGTAATTGGCACGGGATTAACGTTTTTTGGCATCGCGGGCGCACCGCGACTTGTGCTAGTGCTGCAAATGGCGATGCCTCCTGCTTTTGGTACTACATTGTTGGCCGAAGCTTTCAATCTCGATCGCGAATTAGCCGTAACTGCGATCGGCATCGGCTGCGTTAGTTTATTATTCACTATTCCCCTATGGATGAGGCTATTTAATTTTTAATAAAAATAGGAATTGCTCAGTTTTTAAACGGCCTTAGTTCAGTGATCCCCATCACAAACATTGAGCGATATATGTCATCTTGATTTAAAATAACAATCACGGGACTTGGAAACTGTATTGGCTTCTGCTAATGTGGAAATAGCCCGCTAATGACGGGAACAATAAAAGTATGGCAAGTATAAATTTTACAAGTATAAATTTTAGATTGACAGGTTATCAAACTCTCGCTCCCCTTTACTCAGGAACTCGCACCCTAGTTTATCGAGCTTTCCGTATTGACGACAAACAGCCAGTAGCCATCAAAGTCTTGCGGAACGAGTATCCCAGCTTCAGGGAACTGGTGCACTTTCGCAATCAGTACACGATCGCCAAAAACCTCAACTTGCCCGGGATCATCGAAACCTACAGTTTGGAACCCTACCAAAACAGCTATGCGTTGGTAATGGAAGACTTTGGGGGAATTTCTCTGAAAGAATGGACGGAAAAAGGGGAAACTCGGCCGTCTCTGAGCGACTTTTTGCAAGTGGCGATCGACCTGAGCAATACATTAGATATACTCTATCGCCACCGGATAATTCACAAAGACATTAAACCAGCCAATATTTTAATTAATCCCCACACAAAACAAGTTAAACTTATTGACTTTAGCATAGCCTCTTTGCTGCCAAGGGAAACTCAAACCCTGATGAATCCTAACGTGCTAGAAGGGACACTCGGCTATTTGTCTCCCGAACAAACGGGAAGGATGAATCGCGGCATTGACTACCGCACTGACTTTTACTCTTTGGGGGTGAGTTTTTACGAATTGCTGGCGGGAAAATTGCCGTTTCAATCCAACGATGCGATGGAATTGGTACACTGTCATATTGCCAAGCAACCGCCATCACTGCATGAAATCAATCCCGAAATCCCGCCGGTTCTCTCGGAGATTGTCAGCAAATTAATGGCAAAGAATGCCGAAGACCGCTATCAGAGTGCGTTGGGACTGAAATTCGATTTAGAATTTTGTTTGAAGCAACTTGAAGAAAACGGTAGGATACAGAGTTTTACGCTCGCCCAGAAGGATGTGTGCGATCGCTTCCTCATCCCCGAAAAACTCTACGGTAGAGAGACAGAAGTTAAGAGACTTTTAGAAAGCTTCGAGCGCGTAGCGCATCCACCGGAGAATCGCGTTGCCAAACCTCCTCAATCCCACGCCAGTTCCTGCAACGCGGAGGATCGGGGCAACGGACTGGTTCCGCAAAGTTCGGGGGGAATCATTGAGGGCGAAATGATGCTAGTAGCAGGATTTTCTGGCCTAGGCAAAACCGCCGTCATCAACGAAGTTCACAAGCCAATTACCCGTCAAAAAGGCTATTTCATCAAAGGCAAATTCGACCAATTTAATCGCAACATTCCCTTCAGTGCCTTCGTACAAGCATTGCGGGATTTGATGGGACAATTGTTCTCAGAATCCGACAGGCAATTAGCTCAATGGCGCACCAGGATTTTAGAAGCGATCGGCGGCAACGGTCAAGTTTTGATTGAGGTAATCCCCGAACTAGAAATTATTATCGGCAAGCAACCTCCGGCACCAGAACTATCGGGAACGGCAGCCCAGAATCGCTTTAACTTATTGTTCCAAAAATTTATTGCTCTGTTTGCAACCAGCTCGCATCCGTTAGTGATGTTTCTCGATGACTGGCAGTGGTCTGATTTAGCTTCATTACAGTTGATAAAACTGCTGATGGAAAACAATAGTTATTTACTGGTATTGGGAGCTTATCGAGATAATGAAGTTTCACCTGTTCATCCCTTCATGTTAACATTAGACGAACTGAAAAAAACTGGAAAAACTGTCAATACAATTACCCTCGCTCCTCTAGCATTCTCCGATACAAATCAGTTAGTCGCAGATACGTTGCAGTGTAACCATGTTGCGGCAAAAATGCTGACAGAATTAATCTATCGTAAAACCCAAGGCAATCCCTTTTTTACCACTCAGTTCCTCAAGGCATTACACGAAGATGGGCTGATTGTATTTAATCCCTATCGGGGCTATTGGGAGTGCGATATTGCTCAAATCAATGTGCTATCTCTCACATCGGATGTAGTACAATTTATGGCGCAGCAGTTGCAGAAATTGCCTGCCCAAACTCAAGAAATTTTGAAAGTTGCGGCTTGTATTGGCAACTCTTTCGATATTAATACCTTAGCAATTGTTTCAGAAAAATCCCAAGTCGAGGCGGCAGATGCTTTGTGGAAAGCTTTGCAAGAAGGATTAATTCGGCCGCAAAGTGAAGTGTATAAATTTTATTTGAACCATGATGATGTAGATAATACGAATACTGACAACATCGCAAATGTTGGGTATCGTTTTCTGCACGATCGCGTCCAACAAGCCGCTTATTCCCTGATTGCGGACAACCAAAAACAAGCTAGCCACTTGAGAATTGCCAGACTGTTGCTAGAAGCTTCATCTGAGAACCGAGAAAGTGACCTTTTCCAAATTGTTAACCAGTTCAACCAATGCCTTGAAATCGTTGATTCTTCAGAGGAAATCCTGACGATCGCCAAGCTCAACCGCATTGCTGCCACAAAAGCTCGCGAAACCACTGCCTTCGCAGCAGCCAGAGAATACGCCTCGATAGGTATCTCCCTCTTGGGGGAGGATGCTTGGCAGGCAAATTACGATTTAATGCTAGCTCTGAGAAACTGTTCGGCAGAAGCGGCTTATCTTTCTGGCAGCTTTGAGGTAATGAACAACTCTATTGCCGATATTCTGAGCCATGCTCGCACCCTTGAGGATCGGTTAGCAGCTTATGAAGTCAAACTGCAAGCCTTAAAAGCCCAAAATCAGTTGCAAGAGGCGATCGACTTGGGGCTAAAAATTCTCAATTTCCTCGAAATTTCCCTCCCTAAAAACGCCACACCCTCTGACATAGAACAGGCATTTAACGAAATGGAAACAGCGCTCGAAGGCAGAAGTATTTCTGAGTTGATCGATCTTCCTGAAATGGGCGATCGCGCAATTCTCGCTGCCACCCGCATTCTCGCTAGCCTGTGTCCGGTTGCTCACATGGCGCAATTCAACCTATTGCCAATTCTGCTTTTTCAGCAGGTGAAATTGGCACTGCGCTATGGAAATGCTCCGGCTCACACCCACGCCTATGCAGGCTTAGGCCTCATTCTTTGTTGTTTGCGGGATGATATTGAAATAGGGTATGAGGCAGGAAAATTAGCCCTCGCTTTGTTGGATAGGATTGAAGCAGAAGCATTTCGCTCCGCCTCAACATTTGTCGCTACCTACTTTACCCTACCCTGGAAAACTGCCATCCAATCAACTTTTAATTTAATGCTAAAAGCTTACACCAGTGGAGTGAATACTGGCGATCTAGAACACGCAGCCTATGCGGTTGAACGATACGGTCAATTAGCGTTCTTTAGCGGTGCAGTCGAACTTTCCCATCTGGAAACTCAAATGGATGGGTTTGCCGAATTTATGCGAAAACAACATCAAGATAGCATCTTGCAAATTCATAATATAACTCATCAAGCCGTTTTAAACTGGCAAGGAAAATCAACAGATCCTTTGATGCTCGCTGGAGCCGTTTATGATGAAAGGAGCGTGCTGCCTCAGCACCACAAGCAAAATAACCGCTTGGGGCTAATTTATTACTATCTCCACAAACTTATCCTTGTCTATTTGTTCGCCGACGATTCACAGGCTGCTGTAGATTGTGCCATCAAAACAATACCGTATCTGGATGGTGGCTCTGGCTCAATTCTACTCCCGTTATTTCATACATACGACTCGCTGGCACGTCTCCGAAATTACGGGGATGTTTCACCAGAGAAACAACAGCAGTACCTAACAGAAGTTGCTGCCAATCAAAAGAAAATAAAAAATTGGGCGAACTACGCCCCTATGAACTATTTGCACAAACACGATCTTGTAGAGGCAGAGCGGTATCGCGTGCTGTTAAGAAATTATGAAGCAGCGGATTTCTACGATCGCGCGATCGTCGGAGCGAAAGAAAACGAATACATCCAAGAACAAGCCCTCGCCAACGAACTAGCAGCTAAATTCTACCTCGACTGGGGCAAAGAAAAAGTGGCGCAAGCTTATATGCAAGAAGCCTACTACTGTTATGCTCGCTGGGGTGCGAAAGCCAAAATCGATGACTTAGAAAAACGCTATCCCCAACTTCTTGCTCCCATATTGCAGGCAAGAGAAAATCGTTTTGGAATCAGCGAAACTTGCCTCCAAAAAATCAATAAATCGTCAATTTTACATCAAACCTTCCACACAAGTCTATCTAGCAGCAACAGTATTTACGAAGCCCTGGATTTTGCGACTATTCTCAAAGCCTCTCAGGCTCTATCGAGTGAAATTCAATTAGAAAAATTACTGGCTGCACTGATGTCTGTGGTGATGGAAAATGCCGGGGCAACCAAAGCAGTTCTGCTGTTGGTTAAGGATGGGAATCTCGCCATCGAAGCTGTAGCTTCCTTCCATCAAGATGTCATCTCAATGTCTGTACCGCTGTCACCTAGCGACGAGGTTCCCGCTGCTGTGCTTAACTATGTTAAGCGGACTTGGAAAACTGTGGTTTTGGATAATGCAGCAGTACGAAACGATTTTATTGCCGATCTGTATTTGATGCTGAAAAAGCCCAAAAGTGTGCTGTGCACGCCGATTTTAAATCAGGGTAAATTAATCGGGTTGCTCTATCTAGAAAATAACTTGACAGTTGCTGCATTTACAGACGATCGCACTGAAGTCATCCAACTTTTGTGCGTCCAAGCGGCTATCTCTATAGAAAATGCTCGATTGTACCAAAAATCTCAAAGTTATGCACAAGAATTAGAGCGATCGCTCCTTGATTTGCAGGAAGCACAGTTACAGATCGTGCAAAGCGAGAAAATGTCCACCTTGGGCAATCTAGTAACAGGAATAGCCCACGAAATTAATAATCCTGTCGGCTTTATTAGCGGCAATATTGAGGAAGCAACTATCACGATTAAAGATTTGATTAATCACTTAAAATTATATCAAGAAAAACTGCCCAATCCTGGCAAAGAAATTGAAGAAGATGCTGAGGATATTGATTTAGAGTATGCCTTAGAAGATTTGCCAAAGATGCTGTTGTCGATGAAAGTGGGGTGCGATCGCATTCGCGGCATTAGCACCAGCCTCCGCACCTTTTCCAGAGCCGATAAAGACTACAAAGTTCCGTTTAATATCCATGAGGGCATTGACAGCACCATCTTGATTTTGAAACACCGCCTGAAAGCCAACGAACACCATCCCGCGATCGAAGTCGTCACAGACTACGGCAATCTCCCCCAAATCGAATGCTTTCCCGGTCAACTGAACCAAGTCTTTATGAACCTGCTTGCTAACGCGATCGATGCTCTAGAAGAATCAAACCAAGGACGCAGTTTCGAGGCTCTTAAAGCAACTCCACACTGTATCACAGTTCGTACCCGTCTGTTGGGCGATCGGCACATCAAAATTCAGATTGCTGATAACGGTGCGGGAATGACAGAATCAGTGAAACAGCGTATTTTTGACCATTTGTTCACAACGAAGCCAGTAGGAAAAGGTACTGGGTTAGGATTGGCGATCGCCCGCCAGATTGTAGTCGAAACCCACGGTGGAACAATTAATGTCAATTCTACTTTGGGGGGAGGAAGTGAATTTGAGATAGTGTTACCTATTAGCGCATAAAAGTTGACTGTTGACTGTTGACTGTTGACTGTTGACTGTTGACTGTTAACTGTTGACTGTTAACTGTTAACTGTTAACTGTTAACTGTTAACTAATGACTAATGACTAATGACTAATGACTAATGACTAATGACTAATGACTAATCGGGCATTATACCAGCCCCGATCGCAACGGCGGACACGGGCAAAACTTCCCGCGCCCAAGACCAGATTGCCAAAATCTCAATTATGCTAACCTAGGCAAGCAGCAATCCCTTGTCACGAAGGCGATTAACCTAATTTCAAACAATTTATTTTATTGAGGACCGGTGTATCCCGTATGACAAACCTGATCGGCACAGACAGCAACGACTTTATTCTAGGGACTCCGCTGGGCGATCGAATTCGCGGCTTAGATGGCGATGACACGCCTCTGGGTGCGGGAGGAGATGACACCCTAGAGGGCGACGGCGGCAACGACCAGCTTCTTGGAGGTGACGGATCAGATTCGCTGATTGGCGGTGAAGGAAATGACGAACTTATTGGCAACCAAGGCCGCGATTCTGCTTCCGGCGGCAACGGCGACGACTCGATTCGCGGCGGTTTGGGCAACGACATCCTCGACGGCAACGACGGGATAGACAGCGTGTTGGGAGATGCAGGGGACGACTTAGTTAGTGGGAACGCAGGCTTTGATGTGATTGCCGGCGGTACTGGCAACGACACCCTCACAGGGAATGACGGCGACGATTCCGTGTTCGGGAATGCTGATGACGACTTTCTCTACGGGAATTTTGGGAACGATTCTCTCAACGGCGGTAGCGGCAGGGATCAACTGTTGGGCGGTGAGGGCAACGATTACTTGAGTGCCAGCGACGGCGACGACACTTTGTACGGCAATGCCGCCAACGATTCGCTCTTGGGAGACGCTGGTAATGACCAGATATTCGGCGGCAAGGCTGACGATACAGTTTTTGGCGGCACCGGTTCCGATACCCTTCGCGGCGATGAAGCCGACGACTCGGTACTGGGAGATGAAGGCAATGACTTCCTGTTTGGTGGCAAAGGTAATGATGGTATCGACGGCGGTTTTGGCGATGACTCCTTGGCTGGAGGTATCGGCGACGATACAATTTTGGGAGGTTTCGGCAATGACAATTTATTTGGGGCAGAAGGTAATGATTCTTTAATCGGAGGCGAGGGTTCGGATACTCTGACTGGCGGCAGCGGCAGCGATGTCTTTGGATTGGGAGCCGGGCCTGGCAGTTTGGCTTTAATTACTGATTACAATGACACAGAGGATTTCTTTGGACTGCCGAGCAATTTATCTTTCGCTCAACTGCAAGTTCGGCAAGGTAACGGTGCAAATGTCAGGGATACAGTAATTACGACGCTCGACGGCAAGCTTTTAGCAATTTTGATCGACACTCCGGCGGCGCTGATCGAGGCGAATGATTTTATCGCTGTGACTGGGACGGCTACCCCCAGACCAACTAGGACTACAGTTACAACCACAGTTACAACCACAACTACAGATATAACTGGGGCTGCAACGGAGGCTGCAACTGATGCTCCAACTCCAACTCCAACTCCAACTCCGACTCCGACTCCGACTCCGACTCCAACTCCAACTCCAACTCCAACTCCAACTCCAACTCCAACTCCGACTCCCACAGCAGCACCGACGCCAACTCCAACTCCAACTCCAACTCCGACTCCCACAGCAGCACCGACGCCGACTCCCACAGCAGCACCGACTCCGACTCCCACAGCAGCACCGACTCCGACTCCCACCGCAGCACCAACTCCGACTCCAACGCCGACTGCTTCGAGAATTCCGATTCCGCCGACAGTTAGCGTGCCTGATTCGCCTCTGCTATCAATTAGTTCGATCCCTCCGACGCCCGGACTATGGCCAATGCCGCCTGGTCAGACGCCGATATTCCCGACGGTGCCGAACCCGATACCCTTACCTCCTACACCTTACGGGTTCTAGGTGCGATCGCGCAGCTCAGTTATGAGTTTGTGAGTTTTACATAAACTCATAACTCATAACTCAAAACTATTTCACGTCTTGGGGAGTTTCGGCCGAGTCTTGTGGCGACTCGGCTGGAGAATCTTCTAGAGGAGATAATTGTTGGCTGTACCCCAAGAGCGATCGAAGTTTCATGCGGTGGATGTAAGGCCAGCCGCCATTGGCTTCAATATTCCTGAGCAGTTTGTAAAGTGCTTGGCGGTTGTCGGGAAAAGACGCTTGAAACAAACCGTCCCGAATTTCCCGGTGCGAAGCTTCCAGCCTCCGCAGCAGGGCCAAAAGCAGCAGACTGTCTCCCTGACAACTTTCGGCTAAAGTCCGAATCGCCTCTGTCAGCGAGTGCATTTGAGACTGCAACTTTTCTGACTCTAAATCTTTGCCGTTGTCCATACCGCTGCTTCCTTTGAAATCTACAAGGCCTTTGTCCCCAGCCTTTTGGTCAATCGACTAATCGAGCTAGTCGCGATCGCCATTCGGGGTCATAAGCAAAGTAACTTAAGTAGGTTGACTTAAGCAATATTAATTTGCAGTCCAAGTCAGGAAAAGAGCACAACCCGTCGTACCATGTGTATTGGGCTGCGATCCGAACCTTTGAGAAATCATAAGTTCATGCTTATTTTCACGGCGCACTAGCTTGATTTTTTGAGTCAATGCCGGTCTCGGTGAAGCGAGCGATCTGGATCTAAATGCTGCCCTAAGCGCTGGCCTAGCCTGCCGGCGGGCAATTATATTTTGCTCGAACTAGGGCTTTTTCTTAATATAATCCGATGGTGGATATTGAGGTTTGCAATGAAATATCGTGCTTTAATTGTTGCACTTTTAGCATTTTGCATGAGTGCGCTGGTTGCTTGTTCTTCTGCTTCTGACACGACGGTGGCGACTACTGAGTTGCTCACCTACGACGAGATTAGAGGTACTGGCTTGGCTAATAACTGCCCTAGCTTGGCAGAAACTTCTCGGGGATCGATCCCCATCGAAGCGGGTGCCACCTATAAACTGACTGGTTTGTGTTTGCAGCCCACAACTTATTTTGTGAAGGAAGAACCAGCAAACAAACGCCAAGAAGCGGAATTTGTGCCTGGTAAATTGCTGACACGGTTCACGTCGAGCATTGACCAAGTTCAAGGTACGCTCAAGGTCGATACTGACGGAACTCTGACTTTCACAGAAGAAGACGGCTTGGATTTTCAAGCTATTACGATTCAATTACCGGGCGGAGAGCAAGTACCTTTCTTGTTTACCATTAAACAGCTAGTGGCCAGTTCCGATCCCGGAGTGGTTGCTATCAATACTTCCACCGATTTGAGAGGGGAGTTTAACGTTCCTTCTTACCGCAGCGCAGGCTTTTTAGACCCTAAAGCTCGTGGGGTAGCGACTGGCTATGACAATGCTGTAGCGCTTCCGGCTACTGACAATTCCAAACGTGTGCGGGCTAATGTTAAGGTTGCTGACACCCGTACCAAGGCGGGCAAAATTTCTCTCCAAGTTGCTAAAGTCAACAGCGCCACTGGCGAAGTTGGCGGGATTTTTGAGAGCACACAGCCTTCGGATACTGATTTGGGAGCTAGACCGGCTCTGGACGTGAAAATTCGGGGTTTGTTTTACGCTCGCATTGAGCCTTCTGTATCGTAAAATTGGCTTTCTGGATCGATCGAACTTGAGCAGTTTCTGGTACTAAAGGTACTGCTCGCTCTTCATTAGCCAACAGTCTTGAGCAACATAACTTAGGACTGTTGACTAATGACTAAATTTATGATTGAATTGTGGTCAGTCGCAAGTTATTAAGTTGGGATTTTTTATTAATTAAAGTTTGGTATTTACAGCGCTTTCAGCTTATAATATAATTTTCAAAAATCCTGGTTAACTTCGGGATTCGGTCGAAAGCCTTCTAGCTGGTAAAAGTCTGCCTTATGCCGAAAACCGTCGGATAATCCCGCTGAATCCCTGCACCTTCGGAAAGTTAAACAGGTGTGTCCGCTATCACACCTATTAAGTGCTAGGATTACACTACCTAAAAGTGAATTTTTTTAGACTAGATTAGAAGCTAGATCTAAAGCAACCTCAGTCCTCTGCTCTACCAACCCTTATGTCACCATGTCTACCACAGTGCCGAACGAGCTAAAAAGCGAAAATTTGCAATTGTTGCGCGAGTACCAAGTTTCTGGATCGAATGAAATCCGCAATCAGTTAGTTAAACTGAATATTGGACTGGTCAGAAAAGAAGTTTACCACTGGATCAACCAGTGCGGTGAAAGCTACGACGATTTGCTGCAAGTCGGATGTATTGGGTTGATCAGGGCGATCGAGCGGTTTGATATCGCCAAGGGACACGCTTTTAGTTCCTTTGCAATTCCCTACATACGGGGCGAAATTCAACACTACTTGCGGGACAAAAGCCCTTCTGTGCGATTTCCCCGCCACTGGCAGTCCCTGGAACGCAAATCTGTAGCAGCGATCAAGGATTTGCAAGTGCAGTTAAACCGCAAACCTACGGATGCTGAAGTAGCAGCAGCCCTTGAGGTTTCTGTACAAGAATGGCAAGAAATTAAGTTGGCCCATCTCAACAGATCGCCTCTGAGTTTGGACGCGCCGATGCAAGATGAAGATGAGGGGGCGACTTGTCTGGGAGAATTGGTGCCCGATAGCAAGTATCGGAGTTTTCAGTTGGCGCAAGAGGATCAAATTCGCGTACAGCAAGCTTTGGCGATGTTGGAACAACGGACTCGCGAGATATTGGAGTTTGTTTTTCTCTACGATTTGACGCAGAAGGAAACCGCTGAACGCTTGGGTATCAGTGCGGTGACTGTTTCTCGGCGAGTTAAGAAGGGGCTGGATTTGCTCAAAGAGATTATGACTAAACAGCTTTAGTGATTAGTCATTAGTCATTAGTCATTAGTCATTAGTCATTAGTCAGCAGTCATTGGTCAGCAGTCATTGGTCATTGGTCATTGCTCAGCAATAGTCCTACATATAAATTATCAGCTATCGTCTGTAGGGAAACGGCACTGCCGTGTCCGGCCGGTAGTGAGAGCGAATGAAGGATAATTTATATAAGAGAATTACTGTAGCAAGACTTTTTAAAATTGGTATTAGTCAACAGTCAGCAGTAGTCAGTCAACAGTCAATAGTCAACAGCGATCGGTAATTAGTCAGTTGCTACCAAGAACAAATAACAAATGACTAATGACTAATGACTACTAACTAATTTTTAGAGGCTGCGGACAAATTTATCGAGCCTTTCTACGGCTTTTTTAATGGTGCCTAAATCGGTGGCGTAAGACAAGCGAATGTGGTCGTCTGCACCAAACGCAATCCCTGGAATAACTGCTACTTGCTGCTGTTCTAAGAAAGCGTCGCAAAATTCCAGAGAATTCATTCCAGTCTTGCTGATGTTGACAAACATATAGAAAGCACCGTCTGGTTTAATACAGCTAATTCCAGGGATAGCATCGAGTAATTCAAATATTACCTGACGCCTTTCGGCAAAAGCTAGACGCATTGTTTCGACAGATTCTTGGCTGCTTTCCAAAGCTGCGATCGCGCCGTACTGTGCAAAGGTACACACATTTGAGGTACTGTGACCTTGAATGGTGCCGGTGGCTTTAATTAATTCGCTCGGCCCGGCCAAATAACCGACTCGCCAGCCTGTCATCGAGTAAGCTTTAGCAAAACCGCTGCTGATGAGAGTGCGATCGAAGATTTCTTTGCCCAGCGAACCGATGCTGACGTGTTGGGCGCCGTCATATATAATTTTTTCGTAAATTTCGTCAGAAACGACTAAAATATCTCGATCGACTATCACCTCGGCCAATGCTTTGATTTCCGCCGGAGTATACACCATTCCCGTCGGGTTAGAAGGCGAATTCAGTACAAATAACTTGGTTTTGGGAGTAATCGCTTTACTCAGTTGTTCCGGTGTAATTTTATATCCTGTAGAAGCATCAGTCCGTACAATTACTGGCTTGCCACTAGCGAGTTTCACCATTTCAGGGTAGCTTAGCCAGTAGGGAGCCGGAATAATTACTTCCTCTCCAGGCTCGATCAGAGCCATCATCAGATTGTAGAGCGAATGCTTGCCGCCGTTGGTGACAATGATATTTTCTGGTTGATAGTTGAGATTGTTGTCGGATTGGAGTTTGCGGGCGATCGCAGCTTTTAACTGCGGTTCCCCAGACACCGGGCCGTACTTAGTCTTCCCCGCGTCTAAAGCTTGTTTTGCCGCTGCTTTAATGTGTTCGGGGGTATCAAAGTCGGGTTCTCCCGTACTCAAACTACAGACATCAATCCCTTCGGCCTTCATGGCTTTAGCCTTAGCGGCGATCGCCAAGGTTATAGAAGGAGGAACCTCACCCACTCGTGCTGCCAACTTAATCATTGGATTTTAGATATTAGATTTTTGACTTTAGATCATAGGGTGACAAATGTTGATATTCAACCCTGTTGTTAGGGAATTATGACATTTGTTTACATAGTACGTAAAGGATTAAGCAATTAAAGAATAAAAATTAAAGAAGCTCTTAGTTTTAATTTTTATTTTTTAATTTTTAAATTTTGACGTTATTATTGTACCATTTTTGATGCCTCGTTACCCTCAACCCGGATCTGCAAGCTTATGGATCTCAAATCTCTGATTCGCGACATTCCTGATTTCCCGAAGCCGGGAATTATGTTTCGAGACATTACAACTTTGCTGCGCGACCCGCAAGGGCTGAGCTACACCATTGACAGCTTAGCGGAAAAATGCTCTGCAATGTCTGTTGACTATGTGGTGGGCATGGAATCGCGGGGCTTTATCTTTGGCGCGCCGTTGGCTTATAAAATGGGAATAGGCTTTATTCCTGTCCGCAAACCGGGGAAACTGCCAGGTGCGGTTCATTTTGCTGAGTACGAGTTGGAGTACGGTGTCGATCGACTGGAGATGCACCGAGATGCGATGACATCCGGCAGCCGGGTGCTGATTGTGGACGATTTAATCGCCACTGGCGGAACAGCGGCGGCGACGGCTAAATTGTTAGAGCAAGCTGGCTGCGAGCTTGTCGGTTTTGCTTTTATCATTGAATTGCAGGCTTTGGGCGGCAGGCAGAAATTGCCGGATGTGCCAATCGTCACGCTAGTGGAGTATTAGTTAGTTAACTGTTGACTGTTGACAGTTGACTGTTGACAGTTGACTGTTGACTGCTGAGTAAAAACTACAGACAAATAATATCCTTGACCTTTGCATCGGAATTATTCATCTCTCTCTTCTCTTTCTCTGCGATCTCTGCGTTCTCTGTGGTTAAATCATTCCGATGCAACCGGAATTAATATCATTCACAATTCTTCAAATCTAAAATCTAAAATCTAAAATCTAAAATCCTATGACTTCTATTAAATTGAATCGAAATTGGCGAATGTTGAGTTCTCTGTTTAGCAGCGAGACATTTACTTATGTTTTCAAGCGACTGTTGCAGGCACTTTTAACGCTATTTTTGGCATCGATGCTTTGTTTTGCAATTATTGAGCTAGCACCGGGAAATTACTTGGATACTTTGAGCCAAAATCCCAAGATTTCGCCGGAGACACTCAAGCAACTCGAACAGCAGTTCGGCTTAGATAAACCAGCTATTGTGCAGTATTGGCTATGGCTGCAACAAATTGTGACGCGGGGGAATTTTGGCACGAGTTTTGTGTATCAGCGATCCGTAGCTTCGCTGCTGTGGGAACGGGTACCGGCGACGTTATTAATGGCGATCGCATCTTTGATTGTAACTTGGGCGATCGCGATTCCCTTGGGAATAGTCGCCGCCGTCAATCAAAACCGCACAGTCGATCGAGTTCTGCAAGTAGTCAGCTACACGGGACAAGGATTTCCGAGCTTTATCACAGCGTTGCTGCTGCTATTTTTTGCTCAGAATACTTCGCCTCTGTTTCCCGTCGGAGGAATGACAAGTATCGACCACGCAGACTTACCTTGGTGGGGTCAAATCCTCGATTACGGCTGGCACTTAATTTTGCCAACTGTCGCCCTCAGCGTTACTGGTTTTGCTGGTTTGCAAAGATTGATGCGCGGACAATTGTTGGACGTGCTGCGTCAAGATTACATCCGCACAGCACGGGCTAAAGGTTTGCCGGACGATCGAGTAATTTACATTCATGCTTTGCGGAATGCTGTTAATCCGTTGATTACGCTATTGGGTTTTGAGTTTGCTAGTTTGTTGAGCGGTGCGTTTATTGCGGAATTTTTCTTTAATTGGCCGGGTTTGGGAAAGCTGACTTTGGATGCGGTGAACAATCAAGATTTGTATTTAGTAATGGCAAGTTTGATGATGGGTGCGACGATGTTGATTGTGGGGAATTTGTTGGCGGATTTGCTGCTGAAAGCTGTCGATCCTCGGATTAAGCTGGAAGATTTGAAATAGAAAACTTAATTCAGTAACAAAAGGTACGCAAGAGCGATTTGTAATAGTCAACAGTCAACAGTCAACAGTCAACAGTCAACAGTCAACAGTCAACAGTATTCCCATTACCCATCTCGGAGTGTTTTATGTCAGAAAAACAACCAAACGAGTCAATGGTTTTTAGTAGCTTTGCCGACTGGTGCAGGCATATTGACAGCCTTTCACAACAGGCAAGGCACACAGTTAAAGTGTTGTTAAAAAAGGCTGGCACTGATGACCCTGAAGCAGCGGAGCAGATACTTTCAAGCATGACAACACTCGATCTGTGCGACAATAGAATTACCGACATCAGCTCCCTCGACTCGCTCACCAATCTGACAACACTCGATCTCGGCAAAAATCAAATTACCGACATCAGCTCTCTCGACTCGCTCACCAATCTGACAACACTGTCTCTCGGTGGCAATCTAATTACCGACATCAGCGTCATCGGCTCGCTCACTAATCTGACCACACTGGATCTCAACAGCAATCTAATTACCGACCTCAGCTTCCTTGGCTCGCTCACCAATCTGACCGCACTGGATGTCCACAGCAATCGACGAATTACCGACATCAGCGTCATCGGCTCGCTCACCAATCTGACCACACTGGATCTCCGCTTAAATCAAATTACCGACATCAACGTCCTCGGCTCGCTCACCAATCTGACCGCACTGGATCTCCGCTTAAATCAAATTACCGACATCAGCGTCCTCGGCTCGCTCACCAATCTCAACACACTGTCTCTCAACAGCCATGAAATTACCGACATCAGCTTCCTCGGCTCGCTCACCAATCTGACCACACTCAATCTCGGCGGCAATCAAATTACCGACATCAGCTTCCTCGGCTCGCTCACCAATCTGACCACACTCAATCTCGGCGGCAATCAAATTACCGACATCAGCATTCTCGGCTCGCTCACCAATCTGACAGCACTGCATCTCGACAGCAATCAAATTACCGACATCAGCTTCCTCGGCTCGCTCGCCAATCTGACAACACTGAATCTCCGCTTAAATCAAATTACCGACTTCAGCTTCCTCGGCTCGCTCACCAATCTGACAACACTGAATCTCCGCTTAAATCAAATTACCGACATCAGCTTCCTCGGCTCGCTCACCAATCTGACAACACTGAATCTCCGCTTAAATCAAATTACCGACATCAGCTTCCTCGGCTCGCTCACCAATCTGACCACACTCAATCTCAACAGCAATGAAATTACCGACATCAGCTTCCTCGGCTCGCTCACCAATCTGACAATACTCGATCTCTACAACAATCAAATTACCGACATCAGCTTCCTCGGCTCGCTCACCAATCTGACCACACTGTCTCTCAACAGCAATGAAATTACCGACATCAGCTTCCTCGGCTCGCTCACCAATCTGACCACACTGTCTCTTGACAACAATCAAATTACCGACATCAGCTCCCTCGGCTCGCTCACTAATCTGACAATACTCGATCTGTGCGACAATCAAATTATCGACATCAGCTCGCTCGGCTCGCTCACCAATCTGAGAATACTGTCTCTTGACAACAATTACATTACCGACATCAGCTCGCTCGGCTCGCTCACCAATCTGACAGCACTGAATCTCAGCACCATTGAAATTACCGACATCAGCTCTCTCGGCTCGCTCATCAATCTGACCAGACTCGAGCTGTGCGACAATCAAATTACCGACATCAGCGCCTTGCGTAAGCTCACCAATCTGACAGGAGTGAATCTCTACAACATTCAAATTACCGGTTTGTGCGTGTTAGGCGAACTCGCGCAGAAACGTCTTACTCTCTCGACTAGGCCAATTGATGCTCAAAAAGCCACAGAAGCCATCAAAGTTGCCTACGCCGCTATTGGGCTAGAACAACCCTCCGTTATTATTTGCACCAGTCCCCGCGACGCTTTTCTCCAAATCTTCAACTTGCCCAAAGGCGACGATTCACAAAACTGCTCAAACGAATACAGCAATAGATTGGGAAAAAATCTAGACCGGAAATGGATGTCCCGTGTGGGAGAATTTGCAAGTCCGGCGGTGTGGGAGTATGAGTTCAAGCGCATAAGGATCGAGTCCGAAGCAGACAGCACACTGAGTTCGCTAATGAGGGAATTAGTTGACGAATTTGAGCAATCGGAACGAACGATGGGGAATGTTTTTCCCGATCATTTGTTAGGCCTGAAATACCCTGAAACCCCCACGAGTTTGTGTAGAACAATCTATTTGACTGAACTTTATATCTATTCACTAGGCATCAATCTTTCCCAAAAGGCACAAGAAATACTTCGCTCGCAAAACCTGCTTTTCGAGCATTGCGGTTGGATATTTGACTTTGAAAAGTTTTGCGCGGTGTGCGATCGCCCCCGCCACCTGCGTTTTGACAGTCAAAACCGCTTGCACGCGGAAGGAGAACCTGCG